>JAGGZG010000259.1 GCA_021162125.1 Anaerolineae bacterium | reverse complement strand
GAACCTCTACGTTGTACCCTGCCTGTATCAAGAAGGCGGCTACCCGGCGGGCGACGTCCAGGTTGATCTCCACCTCGGTCAGGCCATCCGGGCAGACGGCCCCGGAGTCGTATTGCCAGTGCCCGGCGACGATCCCCACCCGTCGCGGCGGTAGCCCGGTGATCGGCGGGCGCGTAGAGCGTGCGGTCGGTGCGGACGGGGCGTAGCCTGCAACGTTGGCGGGCGAGGTCCCCCCAGGCGTGGAGAAGGGGTTATCGCGGGAGGACAACACCGCGCGCCCGGTCAGGAACAGGATAGCTGCACCGATGAACACCAGCAACGCCAGCAATCCCCGTTGGGCTTTCTCCAATGCGCTGGTGCGTAATAAGGTGCCCTTTTCCCTCTCTGGTCGCTTTCGGTTACTCATGAATCATATACCCAAGCGCAACTTGGTTCGGTGCAAACAGAGCCAAGTCCAATGTACACTTTTGACTCAGGGCGTGAAGCGTAAAACGTGTGCGTGAGAGCCACGTTTTACGCTTTTCAACCGTGCCCGCATCCCTTTCCCTGCAGCGCTTCAAACGTCAGCCCGTCTTCCCTCGCGTCCACGCGCACCACCGTGTCCGCCCTGGGCCCCGTCTTCAGAAGATAATCGGCCAACGGCTCGCGGATGTGGCGCTGCAAGATGCGTCGCAGAGGACGCGCCCCCCACTCTGGGTGCTCGTTCTGCGCCAGTAGCCACGACCGCGCGTCCTCGCTCACCTCCAGGCGGAGCCCTCTCCCTGCCGCCAACTTCGCCTCTTTCTCAATCATCAGATCCAGGATGGCCCGCAGTTGCTCCTTTGACAGTGGATGAAAAAGCACGATCTCATCCAGGCGGTTGAGGAACTCGGGCCGGAAGTGGGCTTTCACCTCGGCCAGGGCCATCTCGCGGCCAGCCTCGCCTAGCGACGGGTCGGTCAGGTACTTCGCTCCTAGATTGCTGGTCAGGATGATCACCGTCTCGCTGAAGGATACCGTCCGTCCCCGCCCGTCGGTCAGACGGCCTTCTTCCATGACCTGCAAGAGCACGTCCAGCACGCGGGGGTGGGCCTTCTCCGCCTCGTCGAACAGCACCACCGTGTACGGGGTCTGCCGCACGCGGTCGGTGAGCTGTCCTCCGCTCTCGTACCCCACGTACCCGGGTGGTGCGCCGATCAGCCGGTTCACGGAGTCGTCCTTCTGGTATTCGCTCATGTCCAGGGCGACCAGCGCCTCCTCGCTGCCGAACAGGAAATCGGCCAGCGCTTTGGCTAACTCTGTCTTGCCCACGCCCGTCGGCCCCAGGAAAAGGAAGCTGCCGATGGGCCGCCGGGGGTCTTTGAGCCCTACCCGCGCCATCTTCACCGCCCGGCTCACGGCCAATACCGCTTCCTCCTGTCCGATGATCCGCTGATGCAGGTGCTCCACCATCCGCGCGTAACGAGTGCGTTCGTCGCTGCCCAGCTTACGCACCGGCACGCCTGTCATCAGGCTGACAGCCAGAGCCACATCGTCAGCGTCGAGGCGGGCATCGGCGGCCAGGTCAGGCCGGAAAGCGAGCTGTGACTGCGCAGCCATGCGCACCAGTGCACAGGCGCGGTGCATCAGATGGACGGCCGCCCCGGGCAGCGGCGTGGGCGATAGATAGCGTTTTGCCAGCGTGGCGGCGGTGCGCAGGCCTTCGGCCGTGATGCTCAACCGGTAATCTGCCTCCAACTGCCCTTTGAGGGTTCCCAGGATGGCGATAGTCTCGTCCACGCTGGCCGGAGGCACGCGCAGGGTATGGCTGTGCCCGGCCACGGCTGCGTCGTCTCGCAGCCGGCTCTCGTAATCGGCCTCGGTGGTCGTGCCCACGATGGTCACCCGGTCGTCCAAAAACGCTTTTTGCAGCGTTTTGGTCGCCTGGGGGAAATCGGCGTACACCGGCCCGCCGAAGAAACGGTGGATATTTGGTATGAAAAGCACCCCACCCCGTGCCTGGCGCAGGCCGGCCCGCACCGCAGCAGCGGCATTGTCCAGCAGCGCCGGCTCGGCTATCTCCACCACCGACCGCAAGCCCGCCGGTCCTTTGCCCTCGGCGATGAGCAGCGCCAGGCTGTGCACCAGCGTGCGCTTGCCCACCCCCGCCGGCCCGACCAGGATGACGTGCCGATCCGTGTTCAGCGTCAGCAAACTGATCAGATCGCGCAGCAGGGCCTCGCGGTAGTACACCGGCGTTGCCTGTCCCTGGCGAGCCAGTGCCACCCGGTCGTGGGTCGTGGCTCGCCGGGCCAACGCCTGGTCCGACAGGAGATCGGTCATCGCCTGCCGGGTGATGCCGAAACGCTGCAACAGCCCCGCCGTGGACACCCCGCCCTGGGCCATGGCCCCCAGCACGTGCTCCGTGCCCACCCACACCTCATCCAGGGCCTGGGCGATGGCCCGCGCCTCGTCCAGGACGATCACCATCTCGTCGGACATCGGCACTTGTCGGCCATCACTGGCCCGGAAGTCAAAGTCAGCGTCACGGCCCTCGCGGGCCCGGGCCTGACTCTCCACCGCCTTTTCCAGGTCCGCCAGTCCGAAGCCCCGCGTCTCCGCGAAGTGGGCCAGCAAGCGGCCAGCGGCGCTCTCCGGCCAGCGGAGCAGGGCCAGAAGCAGGATTTCCGGCGTGAGTACGCGCTTTCTCAGGGTGCGCATCAACTCCACGGCGGCGTTGAGTGCCTGGTCCAGTTCCTCGGAAGGGATGTTCGGATTCAGCGTTCCCATGGTTCGTCTCCCCGTATGGTCTGCGAGTGGTCGTTTCCCAAGTTTAATACGGAATGCTTTCTAGGGCAAATCGCGTCTTGGCCCCTACCCAACCCTCCCGCGGCACGGGGGAGGGAGCGGTGGGCCGAAGTGACTACTGCTCAGCCACCCCGCCGAACTTGGAATCGGACGCAGTTTCACGCAGATTTTCGCGGAGGTAGTCCCCCGCTTGGGTGTTGCTGAACCGTCGCCAGGTTGCCTGGGGCTGAACCCCCAGGCTGAGCAGCCGAAGGACGCTGAAGCGCCCTAAACGACTGCTTGAGTAGCCCAATAGCCCGCTTTTAGCTTGGACTGCTCAGCCCTGAGCTTCAGATCGGGGCGACTTTGCAGATAAGATCAAAAAAATCGGCGTGGATCGGCGTTCTCTGCGCCTCTGCGGTAAACAGATACCCTCGCCGACTTTCAAGAGGGAGGCCAGAAGGGTGATCTGCCACCTTAAAATTTGGTCAGAATCGCCCCCAAAAACCCTATGGGGGCTGGTCAAAATAGCAAAAGTGGTGTATAATAGTAATTAAGTGGGGATTTGTGGGGATTTGTGGAGCATTTGTGGGGGAAGGGGTGCTCCAGAGGGGAGTTTAGCCCTCGAAAGTGGGGATTTAGAACGCATGTTCGCAGGCGAGTTTGAACACACTGTTGATGCCAAAGGTAGGCTGACGATCCCCGTGAAATTCCGTGAGGCCCTGGCCGACGGGCTTTACCTCACCCGTGGGCTGGATGGGTGTCTCTTCGCCTATCCGCCCGACGCCTGGCGACAGATTGCAGAGCAGGTGGCGAACCGCCCTCTCACCGAGAGCGGTGCGCGCAGTTTCAGCCGGATGTTCTACTCCAGCACGGAATGTCGCCTGGACAAACAGGGCCGTATTCTAATCCCTGCGCAGTTGCGCGAGTACGCCGCTATCGAGAACGAAGCGGTGATCATCGGGATGAACTCCCGTCTGGAAATCTGGGGCAAGGACCGCTGGCGGGAATTTACTTCCAGGATGATAGAGGACGTCTTCGCCCAGCAATTGGCTGGGTTGGGCATTTAGCGAGAGGGGGTGAGATGGACATTGAGCCATCCCACACCCCCGTTCTTTACCAGGAAGTCCTTGCCGGGCTGCAGGTACGGCCTGGTGGACGTTACATAGACGGCACGGTAGGAGCCGGGGGGCACGCTCAGGGCATCCTGGACGCCTCGGCTCCTGACGGCCGACTCTTAGGCATCGACGCCGATCCAGCAGCCATTGAGCTGTCCAGGGAAAAGCTTGTTGCTTACGGGGGGAGAGTCACCCTGGTGCACGGCAACTTTGCTGAGTTGGAGGCCATCGCTCGCCGGGAGGGGTTCTTCCCTGCCGATGGCATACTCCTCGACCTGGGGCTTTCTTCGATGCAATTAGAAGCCGCCCCGCGCGGCTTTTCTTTTCTGAGCGATGGCCCGCTGGATATGCGCTTCGACCCCACAGGGCCGACCACCGCTGCCGACCTGGTCAACGGGCTGAGTGTGGAGGAACTGGCCGAGATACTGTATCGTTACGGCGAGGAGCCACGGGCACGGGCCATCGCGCGGGCCATCGTCGCCCGGCGACCGTTGCACACTACGCGAGAGCTGGCCGCCGTGGTGGAGCAGGTGGTCAGGCGACGGGGGCGCATCCACCCGGCTACCCGTACTTTTCAGGCCTTGCGCATTGCGGTGAATGGCGAACTCGACGCGCTGGAAGCGGTTCTGCCTCAGGCCGTGCGTGTGCTCGCCCCCGGCGGTGTGTTGGCGGTTATCGCCTTCCACTCGTTGGAGGATCGCCTGGTCAAGCGATTCTTCCAGCGGGAATCCAGGGATTGCCTGTGCCCGCCGGAGCAGCCGATCTGCACCTGCGGCCACCGGGCGACGCTGGAGATATTGACGCCCAAGCCAATCCGTCCGCGGGCCGAAGAAGTGCAGGCCAACCCGCGCAGCCGCAGCGCGCGCCTGCGCCTCGCGCGGAGGTTGGGTGGCATGTCCGTGTAGACCAATGGCCATGCCTTTCTTATACTGAACGCCGTAGTGCGGTTTTGCGAGAGCGAGATGAAACGAACACGCAATACGCAACACGTAACACGCACCACGCTCAGTTGCTCGACAGTTCCATCAACAGCAATGACCTATTTTTAAGTGTGTTTAAACTGGACGTCGAAATGGCAGGTTCCCAGGAACTCCCTGCACATTGTCAGAAAACGAGCAAGCGACGGGTCGAGACACGCACGGTGGTCATCGCCGGCCTGATGCTGGCCATGTTTAGCCTGGTGGGCTGGCTGTACCTCACGCAGACCAGCCAACTGACTGTCACCGGCTATCGTATCCAGGAGCTGCAGCAACGCAAAGCTCTCCTGCAGGAGGAGAACGCCCAGCTCGAAGCAGAGATCGCGGAGATGGAATCCGCTTCCCGGTTGATGGCCCGTGCTCGGGCGATGGGTTTTCAGCCCCCGCAGCGGGTGACTTACGTGCCCGTGCCCAATTACCCGGTGAGGGCAGAAGCAGCCAGCGTAGCCCGCGATCAAAGGGCAGCCCCGGCGGACTACGGCGCGGAGGCGTCCTCGGCGCTGGCTCGCTGGTGGGCGGGCCTCGTCGCTCAGTTCGACGCCTGGTTGCAAGCTCCGCCGTGATACCGGATGGTGAGCGATGTCCGTTGAAGTAGTTGAAGCGGATGAGAAACCCCGCCGCCGTTTGTTTTTCCTGTCCGCAGTGGTGATAGGTATTGTGCTGGTGCTGGTCGGCCAACTTTTCCGCTGGCAGATCGTGGAGCACGAACGCTTCCAGGCGATGGCTGCCGCCGAGCACCAGCGGGCTCGAATCCTGGTCCCGCAGCGGGGAACCATCGTGGATCGTAATGGTCGTCCGTTGGCGATGAATGTCATCACCTATGACGTCTCCGCCGCGCCCAATCTGATCTCCGACCCGTACCTGGCCGCCGACCGGCTATGGCCGCTGCTGGGGCGACCACGGGATGAGTTGATCAACCTGCTCACCCAGGACGTGCCCTACGTGCTGCTGGCCCGGGGTGTGCCTATGGTGGTGGGCGAAACTATCATGGGGTGGGGGTTCAGCGGGATCACTGTTGAGCCCTCTCCGCACCGTTTTTACCCGGAAGGGAGTCTGGCTGCCCACGCGCTTGGTTTCGTGAACGCGGCCGGGCAGGGGTTTTACGGCGTGGAGGGTTTCTACAACGATCTGTTGGAGGGCGAGGAGGGCGTGTTGCACGGCGAGCGCGACCCGTGGGGTGAGATTATCCCCATCGGCGAGAGCCAGTGGCAGCCGCCACGTGAGGGGCGCAGTCTGGTGCTGACCCTTGATCGCACCATCCAGTTCATGGTTGAGCAGGAATTGGCGGCGGCAGTGGAGCGGTATCAGGCCCAGAGTGGGACGATTATCGTCATGGACCCGAATACGGGCGCGATCCTGGCCACGGCCAGCTATCCGACTTACAATCCCAACACTTTTTACGAGGTTGAGGATGAGCACTTGTTCACCGACCCGGCGAGCGGTGATCACTACGAGCCAGGGTCGGTGTTTAAGATTATCACCCTGGCTGCCGGACTGGACACGGGGATTATTACGCCGGATACCCCCTTCTTCGATAGTGGCTCCATTGAGGTCGGTGGGCGGGTGATTCAGAACTGGGACAGGCGTGGGCACGGCAATGTGACCATGACCGATGTGCTGGTCCTTTCCCTGAATACCGGAGCGGCCCACGTGAGCACGTCCCTGGGCGCGGAGCGGTTCTACGCATACGTCCGGCGCTTCGGGTTTGGCCTGAAGACGGAGGTGGAACTGGCTGGCGAAGTGCCGGGTACGGTGCGTGTGCCCGGCGATCCCAACTGGCACGAGTCGGACCTGGGGACAAATGCTTTTGGGCAGGGCCTGGCCGTGACGCCTTTACAGATGATCGCCGCGGTGTCGGCGGTGGCCAACCACGGCCTGTTGCCCCGGCCTTACATGGTGGCGCAGATAATTGATCAGGAGCGGGTGATTGCCACCCGGCCATATCTGCGCCAGGCCATCTCGCCCCAGACGGCAGAGGAGTTGACCGAGATGATGGTCGCCGTCGTGGAGCGGGGGGCTAGATTGGCAGCGGTGCCCGGTTATCGCATCGCGGGCAAGACCGGCACGTCGCAGATGCCCATCCCTGGCGGGTACGACCCGAACTCGACCATCGCCTCGTTCGTGGGCTTTGCCCCGGCCGACGATCCGCAGTTCATCGTGCTGGTCAAAATCGTCAAGCCGACGACGTCACCCTGGGGCGCGGAGGTGGCAGCGCCGGTGTTCAAGCGAATCGCCGAACAACTTTTCCTGATGATGGGCGTCCCACCGGACAATCTGCGCCAGCAGGCGATGGCTGAGTGAATCCTCCCGCAGGTTCCGAACCATTCGCCTGAGCGCTCGTGACGAAGCCTGCGGGAGGATTCCCGCCCTACCCGGAGATTCGATGTTAACCCTAGCGGATGCAATTGAGGCCCTCACCGGGCAGCGGATAGCACAGGCCGAACAGCCACTGAGCAGCGTGGTGGTTGACTCGCGGCTGGTGACCCCTGGCGGGATGTTCGTCGCCCTGCGCGGCGAGCGACAGGACGGTCACGACTTCGTGGCCGACGCCTTTGGCCGGGGAGCAGTGGCTGCCATCGTCGAGAGAGGGTTGCCTGTTGAGTGTCAGGTGCTGGACACCAGGCGGCAGCCTTTCGAATGGCCGGTAGCAGGCGTGAGCTTGCCACTCTGCCTGCTGGTGGAGGACAGCCTGGCCGCGTTGCAGCGCTTCGCCGCCTTCTGGCGGGCCAAATTCGATGTGCGGGTGATCGGCGTGACGGGCAGCGTGGGCAAGACGATGACCAAGGAGATGACCTACGCCGTGCTCAAACGGCGCTTCCGTACTCTGAAAAGCGAGGGCAATTACAACAACGAGATTGGCCTGCCCCTCACCCTGCTGCAACTCACCCCCGACCACGAGCGCGTGGTAGTGGAGATGGGGATGTACGATATCGGGGAGATTGCCTTGCTGGCGGAGATCGCCCGCCCGGTCGTGGGCGTGGTCACCAACGTGGGGCCGGTGCACCTGGAGCGGCTGGGCACTATCGAGCGCATCGCCCAGGCGAAGGCTGAGTTGGTGCAGGCTCTGCCCACCGATGGAGTGGCGATCCTCAACGGCGATGATCCCTACGTACGACCTATGGCCGAGTTGACGGCAGCCCGCCCCTTTTTTTACGGTCTGCACCCGGACTGCGATCTGTGGGCCAGCGACATTCAGAGCCGCGGGCTGGAGGGGGTGCACTTTCAGTTGCATTACCAGGGTGAGACCATCCACGCCCGGGTGCCGCTGTTGGGCCGGCACAGCGTACACACCGCGTTGCGGGCCACGGCCGTCGGCCTGGTGGAGGGGGAATCCTGGGAGGAGATCATCGGCGGGCTGCAAAACACCGTCCAGTTGAGGCTGGTGGTTGTGCCGGGGATCAACGGATCCATCCTGCTGGACGATACCTACAACTCCAGTCCGGCCTCGGCCATCGCTGCCTTGAACCTGTTGGACGAGCTGGAGGGACGGAAAATCGCCGTCCTGGGCGACATGCTGGAGCTGGGCAGTTACGAGGAGGAGGGCCATCGCAAGGTCGGGCGGCGAGCGATGGACGTGGCCGCGATACTGGTGGCCGTTGGCCCGAGGGGGCGGATTATTGGCGAGGAAGCGCTGGCCTGCGGGATGCCCTCCGACCGCGTGTACTTCGCCACGGATAACGCACAGGCCATCGCCTGGCTGCGCACGGTCGTCG
>JAGGZG010000225.1 GCA_021162125.1 Anaerolineae bacterium | reverse complement strand
TCATTGCCCTGCCTAAGTCTATCCTTGGCCCTATCCTGCCTGCTCTTGCATCGTCTCGAACGTGTGAGAAGAGTCTCGCGTGACGCCGGCCATGAGCAATCCGATCTCCTCGACGACGGCGTCTTCGGCAGCCATCTCGCCGACGATGCGCCCTTCGTAGATGACCGCGATGCGGTCGCTGAGGGAGAGCACTTCGTCCAACTCGGTAGAGATAAGGAGAATAGCCGTGCCTCTCTGTCGTTCCCTTAGAAGGCGGTGGTAGACAAACTCTATGGCCCCGACGTCCAGGCCACGGGTTGGCTGGACGGCGATTAGAATATCGTGGGCACGGGAAACCTCTCGGGCCAGAATGAGTTTCTGCAGATTGCCGCCCGAAAGCGACTTGGCTTTAATATCTGCACTCGGCGTGCGGACGTCGAAGTCCTTGATCAGCCGGTTGGCATATCCGGTGATGGCGTTCCAGTTTAGCACCCCATGCCTGGCGAATGGCGGGTCCTCGTGAGACCCCAGGATCACATTCTCCGCCAGAGAGAACTCGGCGATTGAGCCGGTTTGCTTACGGTCCTGCGGGACACAGGCGACCCCAGCGCGGATGAATGTTGCCGGAGAACGATTGCAAAGGTCTTGACCTTTGACCAGGATGCGACCGCTCGTGGCCTTGCGAAGGCCGGTCAGTACCTCGGCCAGCTCGCTTTGCCCATTGCCATCCACGCCGGCGATGCCCAGTATCTCCCCTCTGTGCACCTGTAAGGAGAGACCGGCCAAAGCCGGCAAGCCTTTGTCATTCAGAGCCCGCAGGTTTTCGACCACCAGGGCCGGCTCACCGCGTTGCGCCGGTGGGCGCTCGACCTGTAGGATGACCTCACGGCCAACCATCATCCGTGCCAACTGGGAAGGGGTCGTCTCCTTCGTCAGCACCGTGTCCACGACCCGGCCATCGCGCAGCACTGTTGTGCGGTCGCTGATGGCCATGACTTCGTTGAGCTTGTGGCTGATGAAAATGATCGAAGTGCCCTGCTGGGCCAGCGAACGCAGGATGCCAAACAGTTCTCTCGTCTCTTGCGGCGTCAGCACAGAGGTGGGCTCATCGAGGATCAGCAACTTGGCTCCGCGATAGAGTGCTTTGACGATCTCGACCCGTTGCTGTAATCCCACCGAAAGCTGCCAAACGTACGCTTTGGGGTCCACGTCGAGGCCATACTGTTTCGACAATTCGAGAATCCGCTGCGCCGCCTGCTCCGTGTCCAGGATCAGCCCGCGAGGGGATTTCAGGCCCAGGATGATGTTGTCCGTGACCGTGAAGACCGGAATGAGCATGAAGTGCTGGTGAACCATGCCGATGCCAAGACTGATGGCCTCGTGGGGCGACGAGACCCTGATGGGACGTCCCTGGAAGTAGATCTCGCCTTCCTGAAGCTGGTACAAGCCGTACAGGATGTTCATCAAGGTCGTCTTCCCGGCCCCGTTCTCGCCTAAGAGGGCATGGATCTCACCCTCCTCGACCTCCAGGTCAATGTGGTCATTGGCCAGGACCCCAGGAAAACGTTTAGTGATTCCCTTCATACACAGGATAGGTGCCACGGGACCAGCCTCCCGCCTGCCTCGTGTATCGTGTGACAAGTACAAATGGCGGCAGGGGAGCGTCTGCACCCTGCCGCCACTTGTAACAGCATAAGCTACTGGTCAATCCGTTCGTAGATTTCCGGCACTTGGAATTTGCCGCTGATGATGTCTTCCCGCAAGGCCATGATCTTGTCCTGGACGTCCTTAGGCACCATGGGGCCAAATGGGGCGATGTCAATGATCCCTTCCTTGATCCCTGCCACCCACACCGAGCCGCCGAAGGTCCCTTTCTTGATCCGCTCCACTTGCATAGCAATCGCCTTGGGGTTGTCAACCACCAAACTGGTCAGGAACAGATCCGGCGCGATCTCACTCTGATCCCCGCCGTACCCGATGATGTAGATTCCCTTCTCTTTGGCAGCCTGGATAGCGCCCATGCCCGTCGAGTCTGCCGTCTGCATCAAAATGTCTATCCCGTTCGCAATCTGCGCCTTCGCTGCTTCTCGACCCTTCGCCGGGTCTTCAAATGTCCCAGTCAGTACCCCCAGAATCTCCACATCAGGATTGACCGATTGGGCTCCCTTGGTGTACGCTGCCAAGTTCGCCAACTGCGGCGGAATCTCCATCCCGCCTACGTACCCAATCTTATTCGTCTTGGTCATCAGCCCCGCGAGCACACCACAGAGGTATGCTCCCTGGAACTCCTGCTGATCCAGGAAACCGACGTTCTTGGGGATCTCGACGTCCGGCGGCGCTTTCCCACTCACGTGGAAGTAAACGTCTGGGAAATCAGGCGCTACCTTCAACGCCGGCTCCCCGAACTCGAAACCGTGACCGATGATCAGCGTGTATCCCTGCTCCGCATAGCCCCGGAATGCCGCCTCCATGTCCGGAATTGGCACACTCTCCGTGTACGCCGTCTCAATCCCCTGCGCCGCGATCTCCTGCAGCCCCTTGTAGGCGTTCGCATTCCAGCCGGCATCCCCGACGGACCCCGGCAACAACAGGGCAACCTTGATCTTTTTGGCTTCTGGGGTCGCAGTCGGCGCGGGGGTCGAAGCTGGCTTGCATTGAGTTGTCAGCAAACTCAGGAGCACCAACACCGACAGCACCGTCCACACATGCTTCCGCATCTCTCATCCTCCTCCATACGAGACAAGCTTTGGCTTAACAGATGACTGCCTTTCACGCTTGCTAGACCTTACTCGGTTGATAGCCTCACCCCCTTTCTTCCAGTGGAGCTGTCCCGCAGGCTCCTCGTAGGGCCGTTCCCCAAATTCCCTCCAGCACACCCCTGTCGCCGCAAAGAGCGGCTCAGACAAGCTCATACGGCAACGTTTTGGGTATCCAGACACCACGGGTGCGGGACAATAGTCCTGTGCTGAGGGAACTTCGAACAGGCCAACATCCATAGAGTTGGCCTGTGGGTGGCCTTCTCGCCGTTGGACGGGGCAGGGACGCCCTGCCTCAACGCTTGTCACATGGGTGTTGAGACGGCCTTAGGCCGATTTAAGCGGTAGACGACCAGGGACTCGCGGTGGCTTGCCATCGCCGAAGAAAGTGGCCTCGTAGACATTGAAACCGGGATTGGGCGGGCCGAAGAGGTAGTCGTTGATGTTCGAGATGCCGAGCTCTTTGCCGTTGACGATGATGTTGCGCGCCGTCGGGCGGCCGTCGCGTCCCTTGACGGACACAATGTTGCCGTCTACCATGACCATTGAGACGCCGACTGTGTCGCCATTCTCCATCGCCTCCAGGGCGTCTGTACCCACTGATCCCGGTGGATAGTCAATGGCCAGGATGTCTGCCTCACGTCCCACTTCGATGAGCCCCGTGTTGAGGCCATAGATGCGGGCCGTGTTGCCCGAGGCCATAGCTAGCGCCTGCTCGGCCGGGACGTCATCCATGGACGAAATAAACACGGCAGTACGCATGATCCCGTTGGGGACAGCCCCCTGACCGGTGGGGCAGTCTGTGCCCAGAACAATGCGATGGAGCTCATCCCGTTCTTTCAGCTTCCGGACGATGCGATGCATCATTTTGTGGTTGCCGTTGTGAATCATTTCTAGCGGGATGCTGGTTTGCTCGATCACCTCCAGGGTCACGTCCCACGGCGCTGCCGTGGAACCGCCGTTGGCGTGAGCAATCTTGTCAATCATGCCCTCGCCAAGCGATAGGATCTCGTCTGCTGAGACGGTGGATGAGCCAGGGATGGAGCGGGCACCAAAGTGCATGGACACGAAGAAGCCGAGCTCTTTGGCCCACTGCAACATGGGTGCGATGTCCTGGGGCTTGTACAAGCCACCACCACCGATCTCCGCCACGAGCCAGACCCCGGCGTCCGCCATCTCCTGGAAATCGTCTCGGGTCAAGCCGTTCACCAGAACCAGGGCACCGCCGTGCATCTTCAGGGCACCCGCCGGGCGGAAACGATCAAATATTCGTTTGGCCAGGATGGCTGTGGCTTTGGTGCCAATAGGGTCGTCAAAGAAGCGGGGGAACCCGGGTCCTTGTTCACCCTCGGAGATGATTGTGGTGGTGCCCACCAAAAGGGCGTTCTCGAGCCACCCTATTTCACGCTGTTGTGGTGCATAGTCGTCCAGTGTGTTATGCACGTGAGCATCAATCAGACCTGGGCAAACAGTCATACCCTGGACGTCAATTACCATATCAGCGGATTCCAGCGGAAAATCGTCTTTCTTCCCTATGCCCTTAATGTAGCCATCGTCAATCCAGATAGCTGTCGCGTCGGATAGCGGTTTGTGAATGTCCCCTGTCACCAGCTTGCCGATGCCGATGATCGCACGTGTGGCCATTTCCCTTTGCACCTCCATTATCGTGTCGTGTTCTGCATGATTTGCCGCGTCATTTGAGCTGTGAAACGACACACGCCTGCTTCAGAAAGTAGCAGGCGTGTTTGCAACCAGGACTCTCAGGGGTTCAGAACCTACGTTTTCCCAGCGATGGGGCAGGATGGAGCGGTAGTAGATGATGTCTCCAGATTCCAGATTGTAGGAGAGTGCCTCGCCCAGCCACATCTTGAGCTGCCCTGCAAGCACGTACGTAAATTCCTCGCCGGGATGGCTATCTGGACGGGGCATTGCACCTCCTGGGGGCAGCTCGATGATGGCTACCTGGAGACAGGTGCGGGTATGGCCAAAGAGCAGGTGTTCCGTGCCCCCACCATCGAGCTCGTAAGAACGTCTGTCGCTCTGGCGGACCAGGCTCACTTGAAAGGTGTTCTCATCAGAAAAGAGATCCACGAGGGGCACCTGCAGCGCGGAGGCAATTCTTTGGAGCGTGGTGAGATTTACGTTGGTACGGGCGTTCTCGATCTGACTGAGATAGGATGTGGAGATGCCCACCTTTTCACCAAACTGCTGTAAAGTCAGACCCCGCTTCTTTCGCAGCACCCGGATTCGCTCACCAACGCTGGCTAGACCATCTTCTTCCATGAAGGCCCCCCCCTCAGGTGCGTCGAGTGGAGATAGGCAGGTCGAGTATAACATGAATTTTGCTATTTGTCAAGAAATGTTTGATGAGCGCAAAATTAAGGCTGGATTTGCACCGGTCGTCGCCTGTTTATCCAGGCATTTTTTCGCCGCAGAGTCGCAGAGAGCGCCGAGTTGAAGCCATCTTTCATTCTTCCTCTGCGTGCTCTGCGTCTCGGCGGTGGGTTGTGGGTAATCACCAACGATATTCGCTTGCGCAAATCACCCTTCGGTGATAAACTAAGGCAAGCGTTCAGGTGCCCGGTACTTCACAAGTGCCAGGCCCCTGGGACTGGTGTTCTGGGGCTTCGGAGTTCAGGAAAGGGGTGGCGATGACCGCGCAGGTCTTGTATCGCAAATGGCGGCCCAAAACGTTCGAGGAAGTGGTGGGCCAGGAGCACGTGACCCGCACTCTGCGAAATGCGTTGCGCGATGGGCGCATTGGCCACGCCTACCTCTTCGCCGGTCCCCGGGGCACGGGCAAGACTACCACCGCGCGCCTGTTGGCCAAGGCCGTGAACTGCCTGGCCGATGCAGAGCAGCGTCCGTGCAACGAGTGCACTATCTGTCGAGCGATCAACGAGGGCCGCTTGATGGACCTGATCGAGATTGACGCTGCCTCCAATCGGGGTATTGACGAGATCCGTGACCTGCGAGAGAAGGTCGCCTTCCGGCCCACCGAGGCCCGTTACAAGGTGTACGTCATTGACGAAGTGCACATGCTGACCAACGAGGCGTTCAACGCCCTGTTGAAGACCCTCGAGGAACCCCCGCCGCACGTGATCTTCGTCCTGGCCACCACCGAACCGCATAAAATCCCGGCAACTGTGCTTTCCCGCTGTCAGCGGTTCGACTTTCACCGCATTCCTTTGTCCGGCATCCTGGGGCGGTTGGAGCGCATTGCCACCGCTGAGGGCCTGGCCGTCGAAAAGGCGGCGTTGGAGCTAATCGCCCGTAGCGCCACGGGCAGTTTGCGCGATGCCGAGAGCCTGCTTGACCAGCTTGGCTCCTGTGGCGATGAAAGAATCGAGGCAGCCCAGGTGCGGGCCATGTTGGGAGTCGTGCCGGCGCAGGTCGTAAGCCAGTTGGTGGAACATCTGGTGTCTGGAGAGGTCGCGGATGGGCTGGAAGTAATCAATAAGTCCATTGACGAGGGGATTGACGCGCGCCAATTCACCCGCCAGGTCGTTGAGCACCTGCGCTATCTCCTCCTGCTAAAAGTAGGGGACGGTGCGAAACTGCTGGACGTATCGGACGAGACCCTGGAAGAGATGCGACGACAGGTATCTCGTCTGTCGCTCCGGCGGATGGTGCGCGCAGTCAAGCTCTTCAATCAGGCCAGTCTCGATCTGCGGGGCAGCTTACAGCCGCAGTTGCCCCTGGAACTGGCTTTCGTGGAAGCGACTCTGAGCGATGCGGAACCGGAACCCTCACCCCCCGTCTCCTCACCGCCTGGCACTGCAGCCCGTCCACCGGGTGCGGCTCCATCGCCAGACGTGTCCACTGTCCCGACTAGACCTGTGGCTCCACAGGCCAGGGAGCCGGTTCCCTCATCGGCTAACCAGACTGTACCGGCTGACCAGACCGTGCCCACTGAGCCCAAACCTCAAGGGGATGAGCAGCCCCCACCCCCGGCTGGAGAGCCAGCCGGGCAGGCCATGACCCTGGAAGCCGTCCGTCTGAACTGGGCGCGCATCCTGGCCGAGATGCGCCCTCTGAACCGCACTGCGGAGGCATTGTTGCGTTCGTGCACACCGGTGCGGGTGGAGAACAACGGCGTCCTGGTGATCGGCGCTTATCACGCTTTTCATAAGGAACGCCTGGAGGAACCGCGCAGCAAGCAGGTCTTGGAAAAAGTGATCAGCCGTGTCATTGGTTGTCCATGCCGGGTGCGGTGCGTTCTTACATCGCAGGAACAGGATGCCAATCCCCCTCGTCCCGTGAAAGCGAGCCGGCCTGGTCGCCCGGAACCGCCGGCGGCTGGGCGGCAGGAGCGCAAATATCAGGACGTCACCGGTGACCCTTTGATCCGCGAAGCGGTCGAGCGCTATGGGGCGCGGGTAGTTGACGTTCAGTAGCTATACTGAGCGCATTTGAAAAACGCGAAAACAGGGTCCCGTTTATGCGTCCCTTCACCTGCCAACGAGCCGTGATGCGTGTTACGTGGTGCGTGATGAGACGGAACACGCAACACGGCTTAGAGGGTCAGAGGTACACATCAAGCCCAGCTCTGTTTTCACTGAACCAAATTACGCTGAGTATAATTAGGAGGTATACACGTGAGCCGAGGGAAAAGCAAAAGACGAGGGGCCTTCCAGCGGCCGCCTGGCGCAGGCACGGGGATGCTTCAGCAGATTCAGAAGCTTCAGGAAGAGATGGCCAAGACCCAGGAGGCGCTGGGGCAGGAGACGGTGACCGTCACCGCTGGCGGCGGAGCGATCACCGTCACCATCACCGGCCATCAAAAAGTGCAGTCCATTACCATTGATCCTGACGTGGTGGATCCCGATGACGTGGAGATGCTCCAGGATTTAGTCGTGGCGGCGGTTAACGAGGCGATTGATGCCTCGCAGAAACTGGCTGCCGACCGGTTGGGTGCGCTGACCGGAGGGATTAACATCCCCGGCCTGGGCGGTTTAATGTGAGTGAGCGTCAGTGATGCAGATCACCCCTGAACCCGTGACCCGGTTGATTGAGGAATTCTCGCGGCTGCCCGGCATTGGTCCCAAGACGGCCTCGCGCCTGACTTTCTACCTGTTGCGTTCTCCCGCAGAGCAAACGATGGCTCTGGCTGAGGCCATTCGGCAGTTGAAGGAGCGCATCTCTTTTTGTGAGGTGTGCTACAATATTACTGAGGTCAGCCCCTGTCCCATCTGCCGGGACGAACACCGTGACCGGACGCAGATTTGCGTGGTGGAAGAGCCACTAGATGTCCTGGCTCTGGAACGGACGCGCGCCTATCATGGATTGTACCACGTTTTGCATGGCGCCATCTCTCCGGTGGAGGGCATTGGCCCGGACGACTTGCGCATCGCCGAATTGCTGGAGCGGCTGCGGGGCGGGGGGGTCGGCGAAGTTATCCTGGCCACCAATCCGAGTCTGGAGGGCGAGGCCACGGCGATGTACCTGGAACGCCGGCTTGCGCCGTTGAACGTGCGGGTGACCCGTCTGGCGCGCGGGTTGCCAGTGGGAGGTGATCTGGAGTACGCCGACGAAATCACTCTGGCACGGGCAATTGAGGGTCGGCAGGAGATGTGAGTTTGCGTGAAAGGCCGGTTTGACAAACTGTGCATTGTGTGGTAATATCCCCCGTCCTGTGAGAGTCCTGGCTGTCTTAAAAAATATCGAAGAGTCCAAATTGCGCTTGACAAAGACAGGTTGTTGTGGTACAATAGGAGCGCAGTTGACAAGGCAGGTCTCGTCCGTCTACAGGCGGAAAGATCAAAACAATTTAGGAGAAAGGAGACGAACAGGCCGAAGACTACAACTCAGTTGAGGATTGTGGTGCTTTCGTCTCCACCGATGCGTTAGCGTCGGTGCTTTTTTGTCGGTTTGACAAATCTCCAAAGGTGTGGTATATTACCGCCCGCTTTACTGGAGAAGTAAGAACCTTAACAACTGAAGAGCGATAGGAAGGTCGCGAGAATGTTGGGCTCAAATCAAATCCTGTAAATAAAAATTTACGGAGAGTTTGATCCTGGCTCAGGATGAACGCTGGCGGCGTGCCTAACACATGCAAGTCGAACGGACCAAACCTGTGCAGCGGGCTGATGATTCGTCTGATGCCCAAAGCGTTGGTTTGGTTAGTGGCGAACGGGTGAGTAACACGTAGGTGACCTGCCCCGAAGAGGGGGATAACTGTTCGAAAGGGCAGCTAATACCCCCATGTGCTCGGCGATTCGGTTCGTCGAGTAAAGCTCCGGCGCTTCGGGAGGGGCCTGCGGCCGATTAGCTAGTTGGTGGGGTAATGGCTCACCAATGCGATGATCGGTAGCTGGTCTGAGAGGACGATCAGCCACAATGGCAC
>JAGGZG010000238.1 GCA_021162125.1 Anaerolineae bacterium | reverse complement strand
ATTGAAATCGCCTCTAGAGGGCTTGCAGCCGAGCGTCCACCTGCGTGGACGCGCCTGTCCACGCAGGTGGACAGCCAGCTTTAGCTCCTCAGGCGCGGTTTCAACCGCTGGCCTGAGTAGTAACAATCGGGGTTGGAAGTGCCCTACTCGCCCGGAGCTAGAAGCTCCGGGCTGAGAGAGCAAAGCCCCCTCCGGGGCTAAATTAGCCCGCAGGGCTTCGTTCTTCCAGCCCGGACGTTCACGTCCGGGCCTTCCGGGCAACAACCTACACTTGTGAGGGGGCGGCAATTCTCCTTCCCTGCCAGCCTGCCAGGGAGGTGGCTAGGGGGAGGGTCGGATGGAGTCTTAGCTTGACGCCTATGCCCTCTAACTCCCCCGCGGAGCGGGGAGGACTGAGGGGGGGCGAACGGAGGCGCGTAGGGATGGTTCACCGGATTGAGATGGGGCCGAATAAGGCGAATAAGGTATGAGGGATGGCATTGAGAATGGACTACCACCGCTTCCGCGAGATCACCCTGGAGTTAGATGACACCACCTATCGCCTGGTCTCCAAGCCCGGCATTGTCTCGTGGAACCGCGTGGACCCCGCCACGCGGCTCCTTGCTCAGACGCTGGCCCCTGCCCCGACAGACGCGGTACTTGTCTTGGGCTGCGGCAATGGCCTGCTGGGGCTGATCGCGGCGGGCCGCGTGCCGCAGGGCCGCGTGCTCCTGGTGGACGATTCCTGTGTGGCCGTGGAGGCTGCCCAACGCACGCTGGCCCTGAACGAGGTCACTAACGCCGAGGTTCGTCTGGGCGAAGAGGCTGCCATCCGTGGCTCGGCCTTTGACCTGGTGGCTCTGGCTTTACCGAAAGGTCGGGAGACGACTCTCCGTGCCCTGACCGACGCTGCCGCCGCGCTGCGGATCGGGGGACGGCTGTTGCTGGCCGGTCCCACACGCGGCGGGATTAAGTCCGCCGTAGCTCGGATGAAGGCCCTTTTCGGCAACGCCGAGGTGCTGCGCATCAAGTCCAGACACCGCGTGGCCGTGTCTATCAAACGCACGTCCATTGCCGTGTCGCCGCCTGCCCCTTACACTGAGATCACAGCCGAGGTGCGTGGTCAGACCGTGCGCTTCGTCTCCCGCCCAGGGGTATTTGCTGGCCTGGGCCTGGATCAGGGCACCCGCGTCTTAATCGAGGCATTGCAATTGCGTCCCACCGACGTTGTACTCGACCTGGGTTGTGGCAGCGGGGTGATCGGATTGGTGGCCGCGCGTCTGTGCCCGCAGGGCCACGTCACCCTGGTGGACTCCTCCTGCACGGCGGTGGAGGCTGCCCGGCGAACCCTGGCTCTCAATGGCATCACCAATGCCGAGGTGCTTCTTAGCGACTGCGCTTCCGCCGTCTTCGACCGCAAGTTTGACGTGGTGGCGACGAACCCGCCCTTTCACCAGGGTTTTGGCGTGGCATACGACGTGGCTCATCAATTCATCCTGGATGCGGGGCGAGTGTTGCGGCGGGGCGGCCGGCTATACCTGGTCGCCAACCGTTTCATCCGCTACGACAACTGGATCGAGGAGAGGTTCGGCAACGTGACCACCGTCTATCAGGATAACCGCTATCGCGTGCTGCGGGCCATCAAAGGGAGGTGAACCCATGAAAACAGCCTCTTCCCGTCCTCGCGCCCGCGAGTTCGGCGTCCCTTTCCGTGGACTGTCCCCCGGCCCGCTGAACGCCATCACTGACGTGAGTGGCGTGCGCGTGGGGCACACCACCCTCATCGAGGGGCCTGGCCCACAGGCAGTGCGCACCGGCGTCACCGCCGTGCTGCCCCACGGCGACGACATTTTCCGCGAGAAAGTGATTGGCGCGGTGCATACCATCAACGGCTTCGGTAAGCCCCTCGGCTTCGAGCAGGTGCGCGAACTTGGCGTCATCGAGAGTCCCATCTGCCTGACCAACACCCTGAACGTGGGCCTGGTGGCCGACGCGCTGGTGAGCTGGGCGCTGCGCCGCAATCCAGACATCGGAGTGCGCACCAGCACGATGAACCCGTTGGTCGGCGAATGTAACGACGGGTATCTCAACGACATCCAGGGACGCCACGTGCGCGCGGAACACGTGTGGGCGGCGATTGACGGCGCGCAGGGCGGGCTGGTGGCCGAGGGAAACGTGGGCGCGGGCACCGGAATGTCGGCCTTCGGCTTCAAAGGTGGGGTGGGCACTGCCTCGCGTGTGGTGCCCGAACGCTACGGCGGATTCACAGTGGGGGTGCTGGTGGTGGCCAACTTCGGCTATCGGGAGCAACTGCTGATTGGCGGAGTACCCGTGGGGCGGGAACTGGTTGACTGGCCGGGGGAGGAGCCGCAGGGCGAAGGCTCGATCATGATCGTCCTGGCCACCGATGCCCCGCTGACCTCGCGGCAACTGTCGCGGGTGGCCCGGCGCACCGCTCACGGCTTGGCCCGCACCGGCTCTACGGCCACCAACGGCAGCGGTGATTTCACTATCGCCTTCTCCACCGCCCAGCGGGTGCCGCACTACTCACACACTCTCGTGCGCCAAGTGCACTGCCTGGCCGAGAATGGCCCGGCTATCAACGCCCTGTTCCAGGCTACGGTGGAAGCCACCGAGGAAGCGGTGCTCAACGCCCTCTTCCGCGCGGAGACGATGACTGGCCGGGGTGGTCACGTCCGTCACGCGCTGCCCCTGGATCAGGTGGCGGAAATTCTTACCAGAAGAAACCCGTTTTCTGAGGCACTCAGGTGATGCAAGCATTGCGGCGACTGTACCGGGCATGGAGGCTGTTCCGGCGGCGAGGGGGCATAAGGAACACGATACTCCTCCTGGTCATGCTGGTCACCCTGCGCGCGGACGCCATTCCGCCTACGGAGTATTTCGACCAGCGAGTGCACTACCTGGTCTCCGGTCGCCACTTCGACTTCGTGCTCTGGGAAGCAGCCGCCGGACTGCACCTGGTGGCGGAGACGGCGGCCAGCCCGCAGGCTTACTTGACCGAGGCTCAGCGCAAAGCCGTGGTGGTGGATTACCTGGCCCGCGTGCGGCGCATCCACGACCTGGAGTGGCAGCTTAATCGGGTATACAGCACCCAAGAAGGTGAGAATGCCGCGCAAGCAGCGGAACCCATCCGCGCCGAGTTGCGCAGCCTGCGCCAGATTCAGGCCCGGCGGGTGGACTTGGTGGAGGGCATCGTTGCCGAGCAGGTGGAGTCGGTGCTCATCGCCGAGGGCCTCGGTCAGCAGGGCTACCTGTGGCCCCCGGTCGAGTTCTGTTTCGAGCCTCTGCCCCTGGTGCTTATCATCTCCCCCCGCGACGAGATCCGCGTCCAGGCAGAAGTGCACCTCAAACCTGGCGTGCCCTTAGACGAGTGGGAGGCCATCGAGGACAGAGTGGACACCACGCTCAACGTCTCCTCGCTGGTCACCGAGATCGGTGGTCTCTCCACCTACCCGGCGATGGTGTACGAGACGGCGTCGGTAAACTGGCTGATGGATACGGTGGCTCACGAATGGACCCACGACTACCTCGCTTTCCATCCGCTGGGCTGGAACTACGACACCAGCCCGGAGTTGCGCACGATGAACGAGACGGTGGCCTCCCTGGTCGGGGGAGAGGTCAGTAAGCTAGTAGTCGCTCGTTACTACCCGGAATTCGTGCCACCGCCGTCTCCCCCTCCGGCCCAAAAACAGCCAGCGCCCGAAGAGAAGAAGTTCGACTTCGCGCAGGAGATGCGCACCATCCGCCTGCGGGTTCAAGAGCTGCTCGACGCAGGACAGATTGAGGAGGCCGAGGCCTACATGGAGGAACGCCGCCAGTTCCTCGTCTCCCAGGGATACTACATCCGCAAGTTGAACCAGGCTTATTTCGCCTTTCACGGCTCCTACGCCACCAGTCCCTCCTCCGGTGCATCCGAGGAAGTGAACCCCATCGGTATACAACTCACCCGCCTGCGCGCGCAGACCGGTTCCCTCAAGGCTTTTCTGCACACCGTGGCCCCGATGAACAGCTACGCGGATCTGCTGCGGGTGTTGCCAGGCGGTTTTTAGTCCTCGGTCTCTACTCCTCGATCTTTAGTCCTTAGTTTGTGACCCCCGCTTAGGGATTTTCCCTATTTATTTTCCTCCAGTGAGTTTTTTCCCGCCCATTTTATAGTCAAAGTTTAGTGGTTCTCTAACTTTGGTCTAACATATTTGTGATAGATTAAAATCGGATTTAAAGACCCGCAGCGAGGGACGTTACCAGACACGAAAAACGTGAGGATGGCCGAGGGGTGAGCGGGCATCCGTTTTGTATTTTTCACGCTCTCTGGTAGGGGGGACGCGCCGCTGGTCGGGTGTGTTGAATCCCCGTGATGACATGGGGCAGATCTCACGACTGATGCCTGGCATCAAAGAAGAGCCAGAGGGCAACGATGAGCTGGACACTGCTAGGACTCGGCGAGCAGGTGGGTGTTCGCCCCTTTCGGTGTGGAACCCACAATTATACGGAGTGTGCATCACAGGGCGCAGACCTGATGGCCTGTGCCGCGCTTTTTGCGTGGCAGGGGCTCTTGGGTCTGCGCCTTTTTGGCGAGGAGAAGAACGATGAGCGTGAAACCGAATTCAGAGCATAACCGGCGAGATCACTGCCGGGGTGAAAGACGGCTTTCGACTTTTGGGGGAAGGGGCACCAAAGCCAACGGTGCCGGAGGAGGGAAGACGATGAAGACGACAAAGACGCGCAAAACCGTGGCCTGGAGACTGCTATCCATACTGGTGATCCTGACCATGCTCATCCCCACCAGCCTGTTTGTGGCACCGGTGCCCGTGGCCCATGCCGACACCACGGTGACGTTCTACGCCACCAATATGGACTCGTACGTCCGCCAGGATAGGGCTGGTAATAACTATGGCAATGATAGCCGTATGTACGTCCGGTCCTACTATTATTGGTGGCTTGGATACCATTATCTTAACCGGCGCTCGTTTGTCCGTTTTAACATCTCCATCCCTTCCGGTGCGACAATTGTTTCCGCCCGGCTGCGCCTGTACATGGATCAGAACCCAGGCCAAAACCGCACCTACCAGGTCTGGCGGGTCGTGCAGAACTGGTCCGAGGGCTCCATCCGCTGGAACAACCAACCCAGCGTAGCCGGATCGGCCACGGCCTCTTTGAATATCGGTACCAGCACGGGCTGGAAAGAGTGGGATGTCACTAGCGATGTCCAGGCCTTTTACAGCGGCTCGGCCCCCAACTACGGTTGGATGATCCGCGATGCATCAGAGAATAGTGGCACGAGCCGCTGTAAAAGGCCTGGACATCGCTAGTGACATCCCACTCTTTCCAGCCCGTGCT
>JAGGZG010000339.1 GCA_021162125.1 Anaerolineae bacterium | reverse complement strand
TTGTATCACATGGCAGTGAGCAATTCGACGGTCACCTTCCTGTACGGACAGGACACGGGGCAACTGATCCCCTCCGAGTTGCGATTAACCGTCAGCAACACAGGCGTGGGTTGCAGTCTCCCCTGGACAGCAGAAGGAGCGGTCGAGAACGGCGATTGGCTTACTATCACCCCCTCGTCGGGCGACAACGGCTCAACCCTCACCGTGCAGGCCAGCGGATTCGACACGACGACTGTGAGCGTCCACCACGGGGTGATCACTCTCACCGCTTCTATCGCATCAAACAGCCCGCTGACAGTCCCGGTGCAGGTGTTCGTCACCGAACACGTTTACCAGACGTTCCTGCCCGTGGTTACCAAAACCTATTGACCGACTACGCACAGGAAACCAGAGAAGGTATCGCTCCCTGAGGCTGGTCCATCCCGTCGTGACGGCAAATACGACTTACTTCTTGACAATTGTAAGGCATTTCTATATAATGGGGTCAAACTCGTCATTTGAAAGGAGAAACCCCATGATTACCGCTACCATCACGGCCAAGGGCCAGGTCACCATACCCAGCTATGTACGTAAAGCTCTTAACCTCAAATCCCGCGACCAGGTCATCTTCATCGTCGAGGGCGAGCGAGCCATCCTCATCCCAGCACGGCGGCGTTCCATCATGGAACTGCGAGGCTCGCTCCCGGCTACAGCGCCTTTCCCTGGTCACCAGGAAATCAGAGATGAGGTGCGCCGCCAGCGCAGCGAGGAACTAGCGCAGGAGACTTGCGGATGAGGCGAGCCTACATAGATACCAACGTTATCCTGCGCTTTCTGGTCAATGATCCGCCGGATATGGCGGCAGAAGCAGCCCAATTGTTCCAGGCACTGGAAGATGGCAAAGTTATACTGGTAGTGGACGACATAGTTATCGCCGAAGCCGTGTGGGTGCTCCAATCCTACTACCATCATCAGGCTGCTGATATTGCCACGACGCTGCGCGATTTCCTGCTGCAGGATGGGATCGAGGCGGAGGAGAAAGCAACGCTGCTCCAGGCTCTGACCCTCTACGAGACCCGAAATATAGACTTCGCCGATGCACTGGTAGTGGTGCGAATGCAAAAACGCGAGATTGCCCACGTCTTCAGCTTCGATACGCACTTCGACCGTGTGCCAGGCATTCACCGTCTATTGCCTGCCAACTTCTCTTCACTTGAATCTGAGCAGTTTGAGCAGTAATAATGTGACAAACGCGGGGGCAGTGGGGCGATTCTAGCCTCTGCCCCCGCAATCGTAATTGACTACGCGAAGGAGGCCCGTATAACGCGATGTATCACAAACGAATCCGGCGAGCCATAGCACTGGCCCTACTGCTGACGACTATACCCCTGACCTACAGTGTTGCCGCTGAGCGCTGGCCGCCGGCCGTTGCACCGGTTGCCCTGGCCGCTCCACACCTCACACCGCAACCACCAATGCACGGCCCCATACTGACCATCCGCGCCACTGATACGACGACAACCACCCTCTACCTGCCACTGGTGATATACGACTGCATCCAGGTCTCCCCCAACGATCCGGCCTATACTGCCGGCGACCAATGGGGGTTGGACCAAATCGAGGGCCCCAGAGCCTGGGGCATCATCACCGGATCGAACCAGGTGATCGTCGCCGTGATTGACAGTGGCGTGGACCTGGATCACCCCGACCTGCAGGACAAGATCGTAGCCGGCTGGGACTTCGTCAACAACGACGACCAACCCGACGACGATTTCGGCCACGGCACTCACGTGGCCGGCATCGCTGCCGCAGCGACAGACAACGACCTGGGCATCGCCGGCGTCTCCTGGGGCGCGCGGATCATGCCCGTCAAAGTGTTGAACTCCAGCGGGAGCGGATACATGTCCGACGTGATCGCCGGCATGGAATACGCCGCCGACCACGGAGCACAGGTGCTCAACCTCAGTCTAGGGGGCCTTGCTACCAGCAGCGAGGCCCAAGCCATTCAGGATGCGGTGGATTACGCCCGCAACAAAAGCGCGGTGGTCGTCGCCGCAGTGGGCAACTGCGGGAGCGGTTGCACTATCGGCGGAACGTACTACTACAACCCGGACATGTACCCGGCCTCCTGCCAGAACGTGATCGGCGTAGCGGCGACGACTTCCACCGACGGCTGGGCCTCATTCTCGGAGCACAACACTTCCGTGGACGTCTCCGCCCCGGGCACCAGCATCTACAGCACTGTGCCGGGCGGGTACAACTACAAGCAGGGCACCTCGATGGCCACGCCCTTTGTCTCCGGCCTGGCCGCGCTGATCCTGTCCAAATGGCCCGACTACACCCCGTTGCAGGTAGAAACGGCCCTCTTCAACAACGCCGACGACCTGGGTGACGCCGGTTGGGACGAGTACTTCGGCCACGGGCGGATCAATGCCTACCTCAGCCTGTTCTACGGCGCGGAAGCAGCGAGCAGCAGCCTGGAAGCACAGGCAGCCTCACAATCGCCCCCTACCCTGGACGCGCCCTTTGCGCCCGGTGAGTTGCTGGTCAAATTCAAAGACGACCCCACCATCACGTCTGCCGAGGTAGCGTCTGTGCTGGAGCGCCATGCCCTCCAGGTGTCCGAGATCATCCCCGGCCTGGGCATCACCCGCGTGACCGTGCCGGTCGGGCGTGAACAGGAGATGATCGCCGCACTCCGGCAAGAGCCCCTCGTGGAATACGCCGAGCCCAATTACCTCGTCTGGGCGCTGGAATAGTCAGGTGCCCGGCACTTGAGAAGTGCCGGGCACCTCTGGAGCACTGTAATGGAACTGTAACAGGGCCGTCACTCAACCGTAACATGGAGGATTGACAGAGTATGATATAATGAAAGAGAGGGCAACTGCAACCCATTTCACATCACCCCTCAGGACGTGCCGGGGAAGGTTGACCGTCGTAAGGACATTGCCCAACGCCAATGCCGGGTACCCTGTTGCCCGAGCGTTGGCGTTTTTGCTCTCAGATACGAGGAGGGACGGCCATGATAAGGACAATGAATAGCGTTCCGCATTGGGGCAAACCCGTTGGCAAGAGCGCTGTCTTCCTGTTTCTCACCCTCGTCCTGGCACTGGCACCCGCGTCGGGATCGGCCTCCGGTCCGGCAAACCTGCCACCGCCACCCGGTGACTATCGGCCCGGTGTAGTGCTGGTCAAGCTCAAGCCGCTGGTGGCCACAAGAAGCGCAGCCTCGGTGCTGGCCGCCGAGGGGCTGGTCGCTCTGGAGGAGATTCCCACCCTGGGCGTGCAGGTAGTAGCAGTGTCTCCGGGCCAGGAACTGGCAACGGCAGAACAGCTCAGGCAGAACCCGCTGGTGGAGTACGCCGAGCCGGACTACGTCGTCTACGGCTTGGGCACCGCCGACGACGAATACTATTCCGAACAATGGAACCTGCTGCGCATCCAGGCCGACCGGGCGTGGGACATCACCACGGGGGACAGCGACATCATCATCGCTATCGTGGACACGGGCGTTGATCTCACACACCCCGATCTGGCCAGCAAGGTAGTGTCCGGCTGGGATTTTGAAAACGACGACGACACCCCCCAGGATGACCACGGCCACGGTACGCAGGTGGCGGGCGTGGCCGCCGCCGCCTCCAACAATAGCATCGGTATCGCTGGCGTCTCGTGGGGAGCAAAGATCATGCCCATCAAGGTGCTGAACAGCGCGAACTGGGGCACCGTCTCCAACGTCGCCGCCGGGATCACTTATGCCGCTGATCACGGGGCCCAAATCATCAACCTCAGCCTGGGCAAGCGATTGCTACCAGACCCCGATACGTTGAAGCAGGCCGTGGACTACGCTTACAGCAAGGGGTGTCTCCTGGTTGCCGCCACCAACGACGACGGATCGAGCACCGTGGTCTACCCGGCGGGTTACCCCAACGTTTTGGCCGTAGGCGCTACAGATTACAACGACGAGTGGATGACCACCTCAGGATACGGCTCGTACATTGACGTTGTCGCGCCCGGGCAAGAGATTCCGGTAACGTACTGGTCCAGCACCGGCAGCACGTACAGCCTGGGCAGCGGCACCTCCGTGGCTACGCCGCACGCGGCTGGCCTGGCATCCCTCATCTGGTCGCTGCAACCCAGCTACACGGTCACCAACGTGATGAACATCATCGAATGGACTAGCGAGGACATCACAACGTCACCAGCGGGGACAGGCTGGGATGAATACACGGGCTGGGGGAGAATCAACGCCCGCAGAGCGCTGGCGGGCATCATCGGTTACGTGAAAGACAACGAGGGCTACGCCGCGGGCGCGGCGACCGTCTCCGCCGACGGCCCCGTCACCGGCTCCACGACAGCCCAGGGAGACGGATTTTTCCGCTACGCCAGTGCCCTGCCCGGCACGTACAGCGTGACGGTCAGCGGTGCCGGATTCGGCAGCCTGCCGGCCATGCACAACGTGCAAATGATCACCGGCACCGACACCCTCACCCTCACCTTCGTTCTGCCACCAGCCATCAACGTCGTCCAAAACTGGGACTTCGAGACCAGCACCGACTTCGCTAACTGGACCACCAGCGGGGCGATCACCCCGGTCATCACCGCCACCGCCCACACCGGACTCAAGGCCGCACTGCTGGGCCAGGACCCGCCGACCGGCGGTGGCGACTCGTTGATCACGCAGACCATCACCATCACGCCCACCCTCCACCAGCCACGTCTGTCCTTCGCCTACGCCCTTTCCTCGACGGACACCATCGCCAACGACCACTTCGAGGTCTGGGTGACCAACGGCGTGTTGACCTCCACCGTGCTCTCTACCTGCACACCCGTGGACTGGACTTACGTCTCCCACGACGTGAGCGCCTACAGCGGCACAGTGACTCTCAATTTCAAGGTGACGCAGAGTTCGGACGCCAACCCGACGACCGTCCGCGTGGACGAGGTGAGCGTGGGGCCTACCAGATATCGAATCTATCTGCCCCTCACCCTGAATAACTACTGAGTGCAATCCAGGGTCAGGTGAACAATGAGCACATCGTACATCCGCAGGGCATCCAAGCTTCTGGCAGTCGGGCTGGCCGTGTTGATCGCGGTCAGCCCTCACCTCACCCCTACATCCACCGAGGCATCCGCACCCCGCGCGGCCACCATCCAGGTCACTTCCATCACCATCCCCTCCTACCCGTACTATGATCACCTCGAACCCCGTTATCGCAGCGAATACAACATGTATCTCTTCTACCTGGACTGGGGCGCGTACTACAACTCCCATCCCAACGCCACGCCCCGTTCCCTGACGGCAGTCATCCTGGAGAACGACTACCTCAAGCTCACCATCCTGCCCGAGATCGGCGGGCGCATCTACAGTTGCGAGTTCAAACCCACCGGGAACAACGAGTTCTACAGCAACTCCGTCCTCAAGCCGACGCACTGGGGGCCACCTGAGCAGGGCTGGTGGCTGGCGGCCGGGGGTATGGAATGGTGCCTGCCCGTTGAGGAACACGGCTACGAGTCGGTGAAATCGTGGGCTTACACCACAGCCAGCGCCACGGACGGGGTGACAGTCACCCTGCGGGACACCACCGCCGACGACCGCATCCGGGCGACGATCAACGTGTACCTGCCCAGCGAGCGGGGATATTTCGTCGTCCAGCCGCGCATCGAGAACCCCACCGCCTCGACCATCAGCTACAAATACTGGACCAACGCACAAATCGCCCCTGGACCGAACAATACCCTGTCCGGCGAGCTGGAGTTCGTCTTTCCGGTGGACCAGGTGACAGTGCACTCCACCGGCGACAGCTCGCTGCCCGGCGAGGGGCAGGCCATGAGCTGGCCGTGGTATGGCGGCCGGGACATGAGTCGCCTGGGCAACTGGCACGAATGGCTGGGCTTCTTCGAGCGGCCGGCTGCCCAGCGCGGGTTCATGGGCGCGTACGACCACAGCGTGGACGAGGGCCTGGCCCGCGTGTTCCCCACGGACGTCGCCCAGGGGGCTAAAGGCTTTGCCTTCGGGTGGAGCAACCCGCTCTCGTCCGACGAGTGGACGGACGACGACACCTACTACGCCGAGCTCCACGGCGGGCTGGCCCCCACCTTCGCGGATAGCGTCTCCCTGGCCGCCGGGGCACACGTAGAATGGAGCGAGGTGTGGTATCCGCTGGCCGGCATCGGCGGGCTGACTTTCGCCAACCGCGAGGCAGCCCTTTACCTCGACAAAGAGGGCTCAACGGCGCACGTGGGGGTACAGGGCACCCGCACCCGCGCCGATACCCGCGTCGTCCTGTGGCGCACGGGCGACGCCCAGCCCCTCCTGGCCCAGCGGGTGTCCACCCTGGGACCGGCCCATCCTTTCAGCACCACCCACACCACCGACGCGGCCCTGTCGCAGCTTGTCCTCACCTACCTGGACGACACGGACGGGTTGCTGGCCACCACGGCCACCACCCTGGACGTGACTTCCCCCGCTTCGGAAGTGAGCGCCCTCCCGCCGTACACGACGACGACCAGCTTCCCCGTTTCCTGGAGCGGGACCGATGTTGGCTCCTGTGTGCTCGACTACGACGTGCAGTTCAAGGATGGGTACGAGGGAACGTGGACGGACTGGCTGACCCGCACCCAAGCCATCTCATCCACGTTCAGCGGTCAGGACGGCCACACTTACTTCTTTCGCAGCCGCGCCCGCGACGTATTTGGCAACTGGGAGGGTTACGGCAACGCCGAGTGGGGCGACACCTTCACCTCGGTGCTGGTCAATCCCGCGCCGGTGCTGGTCACCTCCCGCAAAACGAGTGAGCGCCCCATCGTCGAGCCCGGCGGGACGCTCACTTACACCATTTATTTGCACAACACCGGCAACCTGGCAGCGGACAGCGTGTCCATCACCGACACTGTGCCCTCCGAATTGGAGGTGCTGACCCCCACCCTGACCGCCAGCCTGGGTGAACCTCAC
>JAGGZG010000095.1 GCA_021162125.1 Anaerolineae bacterium | reverse complement strand
TATCGTAACCAACACGGGGGATCTCAAAGATACCATCTGCCTCACGGCAACTCCAGCAAGTCCGCTGTCAGCAAGTGTAGTCCCAGAATGCAAAGAGAATCTTAAACCGGGCGAAGGAGCGGTTTTTACCGTGTATGTGACTGTACCTTCCAGAACGCCACTTGGGAAGATACCAACATATATCGCGGTAACATCTCAAAACGGTGCTCTAAGCCCCTCACCAGATGCTATTGACGAAACGGATATCATAGGCTCTGATGTCTATCTCCCATTGGCAGTGAAGAACTATTGGCAACCTTGTCAGGATGAATCTCCTTGTGATTGGGATCCCCATGAACCTAACAACAAACGATGTTCTGCTTATCCTCTGTCCTCCAACGTTCCTATCCACTCATACATCTGCTCTCCTATGGACAAGGGTGATTGCTATCGCATTGAGATTGCAACTCTTAATCCGATCTCAATTGATCTTACCAGTATCCCGCCAGAGACAGACTACGATCTTTACTTATATGATTTGCAGCAGCGAGACCCGCTCACCTATTCTGTTGAGATTGGAGAGGACCATATTTCTTCTTATCAGCCTCCGCACACAGGTATATATATCATCTATGTGTACGCGTTTGAGGGCTACTCTACCATCCCTTACACCCTGTGTGCCATCTTTGAGTAGCTCGCCGCGTTCATGTGACGGGCAATAAGGAGATCATACCACCTTGCCCACCCACCTCCACCGCACCGGCTGCACCCACCTCAACCAGCTTTTGCTCGGCTGGTGGGTGGGCCGGCAAATATACGACGAAGAACGCATCATCGGCGCGGTGCCCCGCTTTACGGTCACCGCACCCGGCTGGATGCGCTACCCGCTGAAGATTGACGGCCAGCGGCTGTGGAAGCAGTGGCACCTGCGCGGGATGAACTACTTCAAGATCGCCCGCTCCGGCCGCCATAATTGGTCGGAACGCTTCAACCCGGCCAGCAAGCTCTACCAGGCCTGGCTGGGCGTGTACGTCGTGCGCGATAGCGAGCACGTGACCCGCTACGGCTTCGAGCAGGGCGATGAGCCCGACCCCGAGCGGCTGACGCTGGCCGCCATCGGCGATCAACTGTACTGGCTGGACAAAAGCAGCCATCTCAATCCGGCGATGATCCCCCGTGGCCAGCTCACCGTCGAGCGCACGGACCACCAGGGCCACGCGGCCTGGTTCCTCACCGGCTCCTTCGATACCTTCAGCGACATCCACGGCACACCCACCGCCTACCGTTTGTACGACGCCTCCTACGGCATCCCCGATGAGCGCACTTGGCGGCACCTGGTCGAGCCCTTTCACCCGCTGGTGCTGCACGGCTTCTACATCGCCTGGCGCTGGGAGGAGCACCACTGCACGGTGTGCATCTACGGCGCCGGGGTGGAATTCGACCGCAAGGACGGCGTCCACGTCAACACCTATCCCCTGATCAAAGACGAATTACTGCGCATGGCGCGGGGCATCACCTGGCGCGAATTGTAGTGGCGGCCGTATCCGTTTGCCGTTCCGCAACGCCCAAGTTCACCACCAAGACACGAAGGCACAAAGGGAGAAGAAGAAAAGGGAATGAACTACGCCCCCATTTCCGACAGAGAAGAACGCATAGCCAAGTCAATCGTGGACGCCGCGTATGCTGTTCACAGCGCTCTTGGTCCTGGTTTGTTGGAAAACATCTATGAGGTCTGCTTCTGCCATGAACTGACCAAGCGCGATCTCTCGTATCGCCGACAGGTTGTTGTCCCCATTGTCTACGACGGAATAACGTTTGATGAGGGACTGCGACTGGATGTGCTGGTGGAAGAACTGATCATCTGCGAGCTGAAGGCAGTAGCGGCAATGAATCCCGTATTCACAGCCCAGCTCTTAACCCAATTGAAGCTGACCGGAAAGCGATTGGGCTTTCTGATCAACTTCAATGTGCCGTTGATCAAACGCGGCATTAAGCGGATAGTTCTGTGACCTTCGTGTCTTTGTGTCTTCGTGGTGGATGGAGGACGCGGTAGCGGGGTTTACAAATGCGGGAAACTGGTGTAAAATAAAAACACAAATCGGAAGCGACTGGCGAGAAGTTGTAGTGCAGGGAGGTGAGGGCGATGACGGCGACTGAGAAAGAGTTCGTCTTCGAGGATTGGGTGAGCGAAGGGGTGAAAGGCGTCCGCTCACGCCTGCGCCGCCGGCGGGGATTGCTGCCCGAAGAATTCCACAAGCACGTGCGGGCAGCCCGCAAAGAGACCCTGCTGGCCGTGCGCAGCCTGCTGGACGCGGCCATCGAGGGCATAGAGAAACCCCGGCCCAGGAAGAAGACGACCAAGATCAAGGTAGAATGACTCCACAGAATGCGAGAAGAGGCCCAAACCGGGCCTCTTTTCTTTGAACGGAACCACTCAGGCAGTTTCTGATTTCACCGCGGAGACGCAGAGGACGCCGAGAAAACCTTAGTTCTCTGCGAACTCTGCGACTCTGCGGTGGAGAAGAGAATCAACCTCACGTCTCCTCCTCGCCGGGCGACACGGTTAGCGTCCGCTCGTGGCGGTAGGTCACCAGGCCCGGACGCCCGCCGCGCACGCGCTTCACGTAGCGGCGCAGGGTGTAGTCCACGGCCACGGATTTCTCCCGGCGGGCGGCGGAATACCGCGCAGCGAGGCGGGCTGCCTGGCGGAGCGTGGCCTCCGGCACAGGACGGCCCGCCGTTTTGATGATCACGTGCGCCCCCGGAACGCCCCGCGCGTGCAGCCATACATCGTCCGGCGCAGCCTGGCGGAACGTCAGCAGATCGTTCTGGCGGGCGCTTTTACCCACCAGGATGGTGAACCCATCCGCGGATTGAACCTCCAGCGGGCGGCTGCGTTGGAGCCGATACTCCGCTCGCTCCGGTTGGAGGTAACCCGCTGCCAGCAGCGCGGCGCGTACCTCGTCAATCTCCGGCCGGTTGGCGGCCAGGTCCAGGTCGGTGGACAGTTGATCCAGGTAGCGCAGTTCCAGGTCGGCCTGGGCCAGGCGAGCGGGAGCCCCCGCAGCGGCGTTCTTCGCCTTGTGGTACTCCTTGAAGTAAGCCTGCGCGTTCTCCACCGGTGTCAGTTTCGGGTCCAGGCGGATGGTCAGCGGCGGCTCCTGCGGGGACATCTGCGCCGTCAGTTCTTCCTGGCCAGGCTGCATGGCGTGGGCGTAAGCCAGGATGAGCTCACCCTTGTGACGCAGCGTCTCAATCTCCTCTGGAGTGGCCTGGGAGCGTAAGAGGGCCTGCCGCTTGCGCTCCACCCGCCGGCGGGCCTTCTCCAAAGCGGCGCGTATCCTGGCTTTGGCTGCGGTGTAGGCCTCCTCGCCAATAAGCGCCGCGTAGTACGTCTCCAGTGCCACACTGATGCTGCTCTGCGCCTCGATCTGACCGTACTGGGTCAGCGGATAAGGCGCAAAGGCCACCGTCTCGCCGTGCTCACGGGCCAGACAGGGCTGCCAGCGATGCTCCCACACCGGCAGCATCAAGTCCTGGAAGGCCTCCACCACCGACGACACGTCCACCACCCGCTCGACAGGGGTAGCGACCTCGCCAGTGGCCCGGAATGCGACCTCCTTCGCCAGCAGCGGACTGACCCCCCGCACGCCGTTCACCAGGACGCGCCACAGCGGAGTGCCATCGCGGGCCGTGCCTACCAGGTGCCGCGCCCGTGCCTCGTCCAGGTCGGTGGGGTCCAGTTTGGGCTGCGGGGGCAGGGGGACGTAAAGCTGATCGGGAAGCAGAGTGCGCACCCGGCTCATCTCCGGGCCGACGCGCTTAAGGCAGCCCATCACGATTCCATCGGCGGCGACCAGGGCCAGGTTGGCGTAACGGCCCATTATCTCGGCGATGAGAGTGGTTTCGCCTTCCTGGTGAGCGATGCGCAGATGGAGGATGCGCTCGAAGGGCGGCTGAGCCACGCCCACAATTCGCCCCCCACGGACGTACTTGCGCAGCAGGAGCAGGAGCGGCGACGCGCCCTCCACCCCCCGGCGCAGTTTCTCCCTCACCAAATGGACGCGGGCGTAATCGGGATGGGCCGAGAGGAGCAGATAACGACGCTGGCGCTGGGCGTACACCTCCAGCCCGATGGACCACTCGTCGGGTTGAATCACGGCCTGCACCCGGCCATCGAGAATCGTTTCCCGCAGCTCATCAACGACGGCGGCGGTAGTCATGGCGTCGAAGTACACACCGGCTCTCCTCTGTGAGCTAACAGGCTATCGGATTATACACTGGGCGCAGTTCGGTTTGGCTGAGTACGTGGTGCGTGCTACGTGGTGCGTAATAGGACGGAACACGCAACACGCATCACGGTTCATTTTTCGCGCTTCTCATACACGCTCAGTATACTACATTTCGCGTGCCTGGCAAGGAAGCTCGGGGATGGCATTTGTCGGCAGCGGCCAAAGCTGCTATAATCAGTAGTTGAGAAATCCGCCCCCCGCCCGGCGCTGAAGCGCCAGGCTCAGCAGCAGAAGCCTGCTGAAGCAGGCTGTGGTGGCCTCGG
>JAGGZG010000292.1 GCA_021162125.1 Anaerolineae bacterium | reverse complement strand
GTGGACAGGCGCGTCCACGCAGGTGGACGCTCGGCTGCAAGCCCTCTAGAGGCGATTTCAATCGCTAACAGAAGTAGCCTGAGCAGTTACGAAGCAGCCAAGTTCGCCAGGTTCTGACCACTGAACCGCTGGATTTGACAATCCAGCGGGAGCGGGTGAGTAGTAACAAGTTAAGTTAAGTATGGAGGCCACCCTGTGATACTGTACCGTCCCGGCGATGCGCTGAGAGAAGCGACCTTCGGGGCCCGGGAAATAGATTCCGGGTTACGGTTAGATGGCAAGCACGTCTGGATGGTTCAATTATGGGCTGAAATAGGTTGACACTTGTCACATTTTCATCTCTGCCGGGTGCATTCCAGTTTTGAGACAAGCACCGAGAAACCCAGAACCCCGCTTTCTTGGAGAAAGCGGGGTTCTGGGTACACCGAGATTTGTTACTCGTACCGCCAAACCACGGGACTATCGAGCCCTCGACCGGCCGTCCGCTTGCGTGGACGCGCTGCATCCGCGTAGACGGACGACCGGTTTTAGCCCTTTAGTCACACCTCTGGGCGCTAAGTGGCGATGGATGACCAATGGTTTGCTGTTGTGATTCGCTGTGTCTGCCGCGACTACTTGATCTCGACCGTTGCGCCCTCGGCCTCTAGCTTGGCCTTGGCCTCCTCGGCGGCTTCCTTAGAGACGGCCTCCAGCACGGTGCTGGGTGCGCTATCCACCACGTCCTTGGCTTCTTTCAAGCCCAGGCTGGTAAGCTGGCGCACGGCCTTGATGACCTGAATCTTCTTAGGACCGATTTCTTTGAGGATGACGTCGAACTCGGTCTTTTCCTCTTCTTCCGCAGCGGGTGCAGCGCCCCCGGCGGGCATGGCAGCCATGGTCATCGCCGCCGCACTGACCCCGAACTTCTCCTCCAGGGCCTTCACCAACTCGGAAAGTTCCAGAACGGTCATCTGTTCGATGGCGGCAATAATCTCTTCCTTTGTCATTCGTCCTTCTCCTTATGATTTGATTGTACTATTCACTAGCCCTCCCGCAGGTTCCGATGGACGGGGATCAAGAACCACCAGGCCCTTGCTCCCCCCATAGAAAGTCACATAGCAAGAAGCCTGCGGGAAGTTCCGGGCTGCTAAGCGCTGGCCCCTTCCAATTGCTCAGCTCGAGCCTTGAGAACGTTGAGCAGGCCACGGATCGTGCCGCTCAAGACAGTGACCAGGCCGCTGATAGGCGATTGCATCCCCGCCAGCACTTGGGCCAGTAATACCTCCCTAGATGGCAGACTGGCCAGAGCCTGGATGTCTTGAACACCGAGGGGTTTCTTGTTCAGAAGTCCGCCTCTAATGGTGAGTATCTTCGACTCTTTGGCGAAATCTACCAGGATCTTGGCCGTAGGTGGCACTTCTCCCAGGCAAAAGCTGACGGCGACCGGCCCCCCCAACAGATCCTCCGGGACCGGCTGATCGGCTTTCTGCAAAGCCAGGCGGAACAGCGTGTTCTTGATGACGTGATACCTGCTGTCTGCTTCGCGCAACTTGCTGCGCAGCCTGCCGAGCTCCGCAGCCGTCAGCCCTCGATAATCGGTGAAGATTACCGCCTGGCTACGGTTCAAGAGATCGGTATACTGAGCGACGAGTTCTTGTTTCTTCTCTTTTGTGATGGCCAAACCGAAATCACCTCCTTCGCGAGTTTTGAATATCACTCGGTGCGGTGTCCTCTCGCCCACTCCCCCACCCCACATCTTGTAGTGAGCGCCGGATTGTCGCGTTATCCCGCCATTGCGAGGTTCCAATCTAAAAAGAAACTTCGCGCCGGCCAGACGCGAAGTTCTATCTGTCAGGGATCACCCTACGAATAAAAACCTCGCCTCGGCAGGGAATTGAGCGTCTGGACGCACCTGCTGTCTGCGGCAAGCGCTATATGTTTATCGAAGTCCTGCACGCCGCCCTCACCTCCCAACGTTGCTGAGGTGAGAGCAGCTCGGTCGCTAGGCCACTTCCAGAGCCAGGGCCTGAGCGGGATCCACACGCACGCCCGGCCCCATGGTTGAAGTAACAGTGATTTTCCTGATGTACTGCCCTTTGGCTACGGCTGGCCTTGCCCGCCGCACAGCGTCTACCACCACGGCCATGTTTTCCAACAGTTTCTCGGTGGGGAAACTGACCTTGCCGATGGGCACGTGCAGGTTGGCTGTCTTGTCCACGCGGAACTCCACACGCCCCTGGCGCGCCTCTTGAATCAAGCGAGGAATGTCCTTGGCGGGAGCGATGGTGCCGGCCTTGGGGTTGGGCATCAGCCCACGGGGGCCCAGGATACGACCCAGTCGCCCGACCTTGCCCATCATCGAGGGCACGGCCATCGCCACGTCGAATTCCAACCAACCCTCCTGAATCTTTTTGACCAGCTCATCCCCGCCGACGTAATCGGCTCCGGCCTCTTCGGCGATCTTGGCGTCCTCCCCCTCGGCGAAGACCAGGATGCGCACCGTTTTACCCAAACCGTGGGGCAACAGAACCACGCCGCGCACCTGCTGATCGGCGTGACGTGGGTCTACCCCCAGCCGCATGTGCACCTCGACCGTTTCGTCGAAATTGGCAAAAGAGGTCTCTTGAACCAGCTTTATGGCCTCACTGGGCGAATAGAGCTGATCCCGGTTCACCTTCTTTGCCGCTTCTCGGTATTTCTTTCCGTGCTTTGCCATTATTCCTCCCGGGTGGTATTAGCGAGCTTGCGCTCTTCCACAGTTTACCAGTCCACTAATCTGCCAGAACTCTTAATCCGCAATCTGAATGCCCATGCTACGCGCTGTACCCATGATCTGCCGTTCCGCGCCCTCGATGTCAATTGCATTCAGGTCTTTCATCTTGAGTTCGGCGATCTCGCGCAACTGCTGCCGGGTGATCGAACCCACTTTGATCCGATTGGGTTCGGCGGAGCCCTTCTCCACACCAGCCGCCTTGCGCAACAAGTCCGGCACAGGCGGGGTCTTAGTCACAAAAGTAAAACTTCGATCGTTGTAGACAGTGATCTCCACTGGGATAATCGAGCCGACCTGATTGGCCGTGCGCGCGTTATATTCCTTGCAGAAGGCCATGATGTTGACCCCATGCTGACCCAGTGCCGGGCCGACGGGTGGGGCAGGACTTGCCTTGCCTGCCGGAATCTGTAGTTTGATGACTGCTTTGACTTTTTTCATTTCCCTCTATCCTATCCTCCACCTTGGGGAGGGAAAAAGGAGATTTGTGGAGGGGCACCCCCACACCCCCGGCCTGCTACGCAGGCTCACCCTCACCCTTCTGGCTACTGGTGATCAAGGCCCAGCATCCAGCTACGTTTTTTCTACCTGCAAGAAGTCGAGCTCCACCGGAGTATCGCGCCCGAAGAAGGACACCAAAACACGCACCTTGCCCTTCTCCATGTTGATCTCATCCACCGTGCCTATGAAGTCGCTAAACGGGCCGTCAATGATGCGCACCTTCTGGCCGGGCTTAAACGTCACCCGAACCTTGGGGGACTCGGCTTCCATGCGCTTCATGATACGTTGCACTTCCTCAGGGCGCAGGGGTGTGGGCCTGTTGCCCATGCCTACGAACCCTGTCACCCCTGGGGTATTGCGTACCACGTACCACGAATCGTCGGTCATAATCATCTCGACGAGGATGTAACCAGGGAACACCCGCCGTTCGTAGGTGCGGCGCTGCCCGTCACGGACCTCAATCTCTTCCTCTGTGGGCACCACCACCTGGAAGATCTTGTCCTGCATCCCCATAGTCTCGATGCGCTGCTCCAGATTCTTCTTTACCTTGTTCTCATACCCGGAGTAACTGTGCACAACGTACCACTGCCGGCCTTCCAGGTCCACAGCAGGGCTCTCCTCGGACTCGGTCCAGCGGCTGGAGAACGACCCGTCGTCGGCTGGCTCTTCCAACTCGCCGGCTTCAGACTCGACAGCCGTAACCTCCTCTACCGCCTGGGGAGTCTCTGGCGCAGCGGTTGTGTCTTCAGATACGCTCTCCGCCTGTGGCAATTCTTCTTCGTTTTCGTTGTGCACTTCAAACTCGTTCATAGTTTAACTACATTTTCCCAATACATTGACGGGGCTCGGGTAGGCTATGGCACCGTTCGGCCAAACGCGGCACCCCTGAGCCCCCGGGCAAGCTACACGAGGGGCTTGTTGGGCTCATCGGGCCAATGGCCCGCCGAAGTCCCACGCCAGGGCTTGCCCCCAGGAGCGAGCACACGGGTTCGCCCCTACCTTCCGAGAGGATACCCGCCCGCCCCTATAGCAAGTTGAATGTCCTCATAAGATAAGGCCGAAAGCCCAGGTAAAGAATAGGTCAATGGCACCGAGGAAGACAGCCATAAACGTAGTGACCGCCAGGACGATCAGGGTCAGATTTAGAGCCTCGCGCCTGGTGGGCCAGTTGACCTTTTTCAACTCGACCCAGGTTTCCTTGAAGTAGCGAAGGAGGGCGTTTTCCCGTTTCGCTTTCTTTGCCTTTTTCCGCGCCTTAGCCACACTCGTTACTCCTCAATGTGAAAAAACCTGGTTACGATTCAAGACACCGTCGGTTGGACGGTGTCTTGGCTGGCAGGCGAGGCAGGAATCGAACCCGCAGCCTACGGTTTTGGAGACCGTCGCTCTGCCAATTGAGCTACTCGCCTGCGTTACTAGCGGCAATCAGCGCAAACCGCTAGCTATGTTTCCGGCGCATGATGCCCGAATCCCGGTACAGAATCCTATCTGCACCAGAATTTACTTCGTCTCCCGGTGCAGCGTGTGCCGGCGACATCGGGGGCAATACTTCTTCAACTCCATCCGCGATGGATCGTTTCTTCGGTTCTTCTGAGTCGTGTAATTGCGCTCCTTGCATTCGATGCAGGCAAGGGTTATAACAGTTCGAATTGCTTTCTTCGCCATGATTACTCCACAATCTCGGTGATCACGCCGGCGCCCACTGTAAGACCGCCCTCACGAATAGAAAACCGCGACCCTGTTTCCAACGCCACCGGCGCGATCAACTCTACTTGTAAGTTTACATTATCCCCAGGCATTACCATATCCATGCCTTCCGGCAACGTGATTATCCCTGTCACGTCCGTCGTCCGTATGTAGAACTGCGGCCGATACCCGGGGAAGAATGGCTTGTGCCGTCCGCCCTCGTCTTTGCGCAGGACGTACACCTCGCTCATGAATTTGGTGTGCGGTTGGATGCTCCCTGGCTTGGCCAGCACCATCCCCCGTTCCACCTCGTCCCGTTCAATCCCGCTCAACAGGCAACCGACTGTGTCTCCGGCCCGACCCTGTTCCAGGGCCTTGTGGAACATCTCCACGCCAGCGCACGCCGTCTTCCGTATCTCATCGCGCAGGCCGACGATCTCCACTTCCTCGCCCACCTTGATGGTGCCCCGCTCAATGCGGCCGGTGACCACGGTACCTCGGCCCTTGACGCTGAACACGTCCTCGATGGGCATCAGGAATGGCCTGTCCTCCTCGCGCACCGGCGTCGGGATGTACTCATCCACGGCGTGCATCAGCTCCCAGATGCACTGGTACTCCGGTGCATTCGAGTCGGTGCTGGTGCTTCGCAGGGCCTGCAATGCACTTCCGCGCACGATGGGAACGTCGTCACCGGGAAAACCATACTCGGAAAGAAGCTGTCGCAGTTCCAGCTCTACCAGGCCCACCAGTTCCCCGTCGGCCATAGCATCACACTTGTTCAGGAACACCACTATGCTCGGTACTTCCACCTGACGGGCCAGAAGTACGTGCTCGCGGGTTTGGGGCATCGGCCCATCCGGAGCAGCCACCACCAGGATAGCTCCATCCATCTGTGCCGCGCCGGTGATCATGTTCTTGATGTAGTCGCGGTGTCCGGGACAGTCCACGTGGGTGTAGTGGCGCTTCTCCGTCTCGTACTCCACGTGGGCAATGGCGACAGTGACTCCTCGTTCCTGTTCCTCCGGCGCGTTGTCAATCGAATCGAAAGGCCGAAACTGCGCCAGGCCCTTCATCGCCAACACTTTGGTAATTGCTGCCGTCAGGGTCGTCTTGCCATGGTCAATGTGCCCGATTGTCCCTACGTTTACGTGTGGCTTCGTCCGCTTAAACTGCTGTTTCGCCATGTCTGGCAACCTCCCCGCCCTTCACCTTCCTCAATCCTGAAGTGCGGGTACGCTCAACGGGCTTAAGCCTGCGCGGTCATCAAGGGCAATCTCCCCGAGGCTGCACTTCCCCTCTCCGTTTAGAGGCCAGGTGGAACGGTCCGCAGGAGCCCACGATGGGACTTGAACCCATGGCCACACCCTTACCAAGGGTGTGCTCTACCGGCTGAGCTACGTGGGCAACCAATTTCGCACTGATCTGGTGGGCAGGGGCGGATTCGAACCACCGAAGGCTGAGCCAACTGATTTACAGTCAGTCCCCTTTGGCCACTTGGGTACCTGCCCACGATTTGGTCAACCAATCGAGCTGACTAACGGATCAGACCATCGGCTCGATCCGTTCAATCGGCTGACCTCTGGAGCCGACGGTGGGACTTGAACCCGCAACCCGCGGTTTACAAAACCGCTGCTCTGCCGATTGAGCTACGTCGGCCAGATGCTACAATTATACTCACAACTGCACCTGCGGTCAAGTCCCCCATCATGCCGAACGAGGGAGTAGTATAACCACATTTCCTCAAAAAGTCAAATCTTCATCCTGCCAGAAATGCGATGACCACCCCGGTGATCAAAATAACAGCGAAGGTCGGCAAGACGTGGCGACGCAGCGAGCTCGCGCCCATAGTGGCCACAATTCCGGCCTTGACCGCTGTGTTGGACATAGCTGCCAGGACAATGGCCCGCGCGGCAGTGACGTGGGAAATGGTCGCCTCACTCGCCAGGCGGGTCATGGACAAGGTGATAGCGTCCACGTCGGTGAGGCCGGCCACGATGCTGGAAAGATATACCCCAGCGTTGCCGAGATATGCCTGGGCTGCCTTGGAGATGAACAAGATCACGGCAAAGAGCAACCCGAATTTGATAGCCGGTCCCAGTTCGAAAGGATTGGACACAGCGACCTCGCCCTGCTCGCTGGTGTGCTCGGTGAACCACAAGTAGGCGCAGGCGGCCAGCCCCACTCCGGCAGCAGCCACCAAGGGGATAGCCAGCACCCTCGCCAGCGCGGGGTTCAGCACAAACGCCTCGAAGAGTACGCGGATGAACATGGTCGTCGAGGCCACGGTGATAGCCAGGGTAAACGGGCGGGCCAGGTGGGATGCCTTCTGGCTGCGCTGCGAGAAGCTGAGGGTAACCGCCGTGCTGGAGACTAATCCGCCTAACAATCCGGTCAGGCCGATGCCTTGCCGCGGGCCCACTAACTTGATAAGCACGTAACCGCAAAAGCTGATCCCGGAGATGAAGACCACCATCAGCCAAATCTGCTGGGGATTCAGGACATCCAGGGGGCCGTAGGTGCGATTCGGCAGCAGCGGGAGGATGATTACAGTGATGATAGCAAATTTCAGTGTGGCATAGATGTCCTGCCGTGAGATGCGCCGGCTCAGGTCGTGCAGGGTGGTCTTGAGAGAGAGGAGCGCAAGCGTGGTCACGGTCACCGCCGCAGCCAACAAGAGGTAATCCCAGTACGCCAGCGCCCCGCATAAGAATACCACCAGTGAGGTGACCTCGGTGGTCAGGCCAACGTCCCCCTTCGCCGCAGTAGCGGCGTATGCAGCCATCACCAGCCCGGTCACCGCCGCAAACGCCACCGGAAAGAACCAGGGAGTCACTTCGCTGGCGATCAGGGCGGCTGCACATCCCGTCAGAGCAATGAGCGGGAAGGTTCGTGCCCCGCCGAAGAGAGGTGTCTGCCCCTCGTCCGCATGCGAATATTCCCGCTCCAATCCCACCAGCAGGCCCAATGCCAGCGCGATCCCAAAGCGGTAAAAGAGCTCAACGTTGGTCATGCATTATCCTTCCCCATCGGTAACTGCTCCGGCTACTTCTGTTAGCGATTGAAATCGCCTCTAGAGGGCTTGCAGCCGAGCGTCCACCTGCGTGGACGCGCCTGTCCACGCAGGTGGACAGCCAGCTTTAGCTCCTCAGGCGCGGTTTCAACCGCTGGCCT
>JAGGZG010000378.1 GCA_021162125.1 Anaerolineae bacterium | reverse complement strand
GGCGGGGGGCGGATTTCTCAACTACTGACAATGAAATATTGTCAACCGGCTCGATATCTGGGTCCCGCTAGACGTCAATGTGCACAATCTTTTGAATGGCAAAGAATCCCGAGCCCACCAGAATCACTATGGTCGCCAGCATCATCCAGCCACAGGTGGTCTGAAACATACGCATTATGTAATCCCGGCTCATAAGGAACAGAAGCAAAGTGATAGCCACGGGCAAGAAACCAACGATGTAACCCGAGAGCATCGTCTGCCCGGTAAGGACTTTGATCTCGCCCTGGATGCGCACTCGCTCACGGATGGTGTAGCTGATGGTATCCAGAATCTCCGCCAGGTTGCCTCCGACCTCGTGCTGTACGTTGATGGCTGTAACCATCAGCTCCAGGTCGTCACTGCGAATGCGACGCACCAGGTTATCCAGAGCCTCCTCGTAAGAAAGGCCCAATGCCACTTCTTGCACCACCCGCGCGAACTCCACCGAAATGGGTGGTGGTAGCTCTTCGGATACTGCCTCCATAGCCTGGAGCATGCTGTATCCAGAGCGCAGGCCGTTGACCAGCAAGTTGAGGGCATCGCTAAGCTGGTTGTTAAATGCGTTCAACCTCCGTCTCTGCAGCATCTTCACCCACCAGCGTGGCAGGAAGAAACCCAACACCGCGCCGGGCAAGGCAAAGAGGGGGCTGCGGAACATAAGAGCTGCCAACACAGCGATACCCACCGTGCTGAGCAGGTTAAGGATTATGAACTCGGTTACGGTCAGCTTCAAATCGGCGCGGGCGAGATCCGTCGCTATCCCCTCGCCAACGCCGCGCTTGCTCATAGCCTTGTCCAGGCTTTCAGCAACGCGCTTGAAAGCACGCTCCTCAGTCGCAACTTTGGGATGCTCAACAACTACCTCGGGGGCGCCAGTATATTGCTCCAGCCGCTCCTCAATAACAGCCTGAGAACCTCGTGCGCTTATAAGTAATCCCACGATGAACACGATGACAGCCAATCCACCCAGAACTATTATCGCTAACACGAAAGGATTCATAACAACTTCCTCCTCTTCAATACACCACTACTGCCAGGAAGAAGAATTAATGCACGACCCCACCCCCACAAAGCCGAATCTCGCTGGTTTTGGATGTCCGGTCGCATTGAAAAGGGGTATCATCTAAAAGCGCAACCGGTCACCTACGCCGAAGATACTGGGCGGCAGGTGTATGTTGGCCGCTTCGATGCGAGAGATGAACTTGGGGCGGATGCCCGTCGGTCGTAGTCGGCCAATGATCTTTCCACCTTCCATCCCCGTCTGTTCGAAGACGAAAATATCCTGCATGACGATGACGTCGCCTTCCATGCCCTGCACCTCGGTGATGTTGACCACCTTGCGCGATCCATCGCGGAAACGTGCTGTGTGGACAATCAAATCTATAGCAGAGGCAATCTGCTCACGGATGGCGCGCACCGGCAGATCCATACCTGCCATCAGGCACATCGTCTCCAGACGAGAGAGGGTATCGCGTGGGCTGTTGGAGTGGGCGGTGGTCAGCGACCCATCATGGCCGGTATTCATGGCCTGCAACATGTCCAATGCCTCGCCGGCACGGCACTCCCCCACTATGATGCGATCCGGGCGCATGCGCAGGCTGTTGACCACCAGCTCACGGATGGTGACCTCACCCTTGCCCTCGATGTTCGGCGGACGCGTTTCCAGGGTGACCACGTGATCCTGGCGGAGTTGGAGCTCAGCCGCGTTCTCAATGGTGATGATCCGCTCGTCCTCTGGAATGAATCCCGACAGGACGTTCAGGAATGTGGTCTTACCCGAACCGGTGCCGCCGGAGACCACGATGTTCAGGCGAGCATAGACACAGGCTTTCAGGAACTCCATGGCCTCCTGGGTGATAGTGCCGAACTCGATGAGGTTCTCCACCGTCAGGGGTGTCTTGGAGAATTTGCGGATGGTCAACGTTGGGCCGTTGATGGCCAGTGGCGGGATGATGGCGTTCACACGGGAGCCATCGGGCAGGCGGGCGTCCACGTAAGGTGAGCTCTCGTCAATGCGCCGGCCCAGAGGAGCAACGATGCGGTCAATGATGCGCAGGGCGTGCTCGTCGCTCTCGAAAGTCAAAGGCGTCTTCTCCAGCTTGCCGTGGCGCTCGATGTAGATGCTCTTTGCCCCGTTGACCATGATTTCAGTGATGCTCTCGTCAGCCAGCAAGGGCTCAATGGGCCCATAGCCCAGGATCTCGGCCACTATTTGCTCGAAAAGGCGTTGGCGCTCCGCCCGGCTGAGGATGATGTTCTCTTCCACGAGGATGGAATCGAACAGCTCCTCAATGGTGCTCCGCACTTCCTCAGTCTGCGAGATGTCCATCTTGGGGTCCAGCTCAGCGATGAGCTTGTTCTGCACCCGACTTTTGAGATCGAGATAGGCATCCCGGGCCGGGGCTGTCGGCTGTCGTCGCACCCGTAATTCACGAAGCCTGGAAGGCCGTTCTGCAGAGGGTTGTTGGGTTCTTTCGATCCGTTTCAGTAAAGACATTCCACTCACACTCCTCGCTCAACGTCCGGTCATATTCTCACGCTAGAGGGCTACGTTGGGCCGGATTATCAGTAGTTGAGAAATCCGCCCCCCGCCCGGCGCTGAAGCGCCAGGCTCAGCAGCGGAAGCCTGCTGAAGCAGGCTGTGGTGGCTTCGGAGCCGCCGTCCACATTGGCGAAGGGTGCTTCAGCACTCTTCGCCTGCTCAGCCTGGACGTTCACGTCCAGGCGACGTGGCAGCAGCACCAACTTTTCTCAAGTACTGATTATCGGAAAAGGCGGCCCAGGCGGACGCGGCCATGAGTCTCTTTGCTCTCCGCCTGTGCAATGGCTTTCTCTCCTTCTTCCTCCCCCAGGTCTTTGATCAGCACCTCACCCAGCTTGAAAATAGCCTGGGCCAGGGGATTGCGCTTATCACCCAGGAGCAAAGGTACACCCTGGTTGATCGAGGTCAGGGCCGTCCGGTCATCGAGGGGAATCTGCGCAGCAACGGGGTGTTGAAGGTTTTCTTCGATGAGCTTCGCACTGATCCCACCCCCCCGCCGATCCACCTGGTTGACGACGAGAACCAGCTTGTCCGGTGGATACTCCAGGGCCTCGGTCACATCAAAGAAAAGGCGAGCGTTTTTGATGGAGGGTACGTCGGGGATGGTCACTAGCACAATGCGGTCGGAGATGTCCAGCACCTGGAGTACCAGGTCGTGCAGAGCTGTCCAGGTATCTACGACTACGTAGTCAAAGCTGAAGCGCAACTCCTCCAGGATGGCCTTCATGTAATCCGGGGTGATCATGTCTGCCATCTCTGGGCGAGGCGGAGCCAACAAGGTTCTGACCCCTGACTGGTGGGGGATCATCGCTGTTTCAATCAGATAAGCGTCGAGTTCCTCGATCTGCGTCGTCAGGTCGGCCACACTGCGAGTGGGTTGCAGGTTCAACATCACGCCGACATCACCGAACTGGAGGCTGGCATCAACCAACGCCACTTTGCCGTCCGGTTCGAGGATCTTTTGCAGGGCCAACGCCAGGTTAACGGCGATTATGCTGCACCCGACGCCACCTTTGGGACTGAACACGGTGATGATTTTGCCCGGCTGTGATGCCGGCTCGGTGGGAACGGTCTGCACCGTCGGGCCGGCCACTTGCGGCATGGCTATCCGCCGGGTGGCCGCCATCTCGTACACGCGACGGATGGTGGAGATGAGTTCATCGCTGGTGAATGGTTTGGTCAGGAAATCGCGCGCCCCGGCCAACATGGAACGGCGCAGATAGTCCGCCTCGCTCTGCACGGACATCATAATTACCTGGGCGAAGGGTACTTCCTGGGTAATCGCCTCGCTAGCGGTGATACCATCCATGCCCGGCATGTTGATGTCCATCAGCACTATATGCGGCTGATATTGCTTGGCGAGCTCAATCCCTTCCTCTCCGCTGGTAGCGGCAGCCACAACCTCGATGTCGGTTTCAAAGTAGAGAAGCTTTTTTAGGTTCTCTCTGGTCTCTGTAATGTCGTCTACAATGAGGACGCGAATCTTCTCTTCGGTCATGAAACCCGTGCCCTCCCCAGCTCCCTCCCGCACCAAGCTTCTACAAAGTCCCCCCCACGATCACATCTCTTGCTGCTCACTGCGCTGCGCCCGTTGTCCCAGCTTCCTGAAGCTCAAACTTGTTCTCCATGCCGTAGTCTAGCTTTGGCGGCGGAGCCATACCAAAGCGGCGGACCATGTACTCCATGGTCACAGGTTCTGTGCTGAACAGGTCGTGGTCACCGCCGGCCTCACCTGAGCGCAGGGCTAAGTCAATCAACGCCCCATTTTCCCGAAACCACTTGAGCACCAGCGCGTCCTGTGGCGAGACCAGCAAAACGACCATGGTGTAAGTTTTCGCCCCACCGGTGGCGGTCGTGGGCGGCCCCTCTCCCTCCCCTGGCACCGGCGTTACTTCCGCGGACGGCACCGCCTCTGGCGGGAAAGGTATCCCCGCGCCCCAGGGCCCCACCATCAGCACCTCGACGTCCTGCACCGTCAACTGGGTGAGCGTCCGTTCTCGCTGTTCTCCCGACGGCTGGCACCCGGCCATACAGTCCTCCCCGCCAGTCAGAATGACGGGCAGCTTCAACTGGTATTCGGCGTCCAGGTCCACGAACGAGACCGACGCCAAAACGTCCACCCGGTCACCGGGCTGCACGGCATAAGCCACGCTAGAAAGTTGCGTCACCGGAAAAGCCACGGCCACCTTGCCTTTGGGGATGAGGCAGGCGCTATCCAGACCCTGGCGCATGATTTCCTCCCGCGAGGAGAGTACGCTGTGGGCGACGGGCTCTCCACGCAGGATGGGTTCCATGGCAATGGGATGCATACCGGGACCCAGGATTTCTTCTTTCGTGAGGACAACGTCGTCCGGGATGTCCTTCTCAGGTATTTCCCACTCCGCCACCGCATCGGGTAGAATCTCCATGCAGGGGGGAATGTCCTGGACGGCGATGAGCACTTTCCGCGTCGGCACCGGAGGCGCTTCGGTCGCGACGGCGGTCCCTTCGGGTGTGCCCCCCGCAGCCGGCGCTGGCGATGGTCCACCCGCTGTAAGAAAATAGAAAGCCAACAAGCCAACCGTGGCCAGGATGAGGAGACCTCCGACAATGAGCAGGAACCGTCCACGACGCATTTTCTTCCTCCTCTCAGTCACTGGTGGTTCTGCAGAGTTACTTGTCTATAATATACCATCTTATGGAAAAATGTCAAGGGGGGTAGTAGAAGTGCGACGCACTTGGGAAGTGCGTCGCACTTTGAATAAGGTGCGACACACCTTGTAAGTGCGTCGCACCTCCCGCACCTCGTTCGCCCTATTTGATCAGACGGACAAAGGTATTGCCAACAACCCCCTCATATTCCAGTCTCCAGCTGGATGTGTCATACTGGGTCGTATCATACCTGGCTCGCAGGTAGCCGCCGAAAAAATTCTCTGGAATCTGGAAGCGATTCATGGCCCACTGGTTACCTCTTGAAAGCACCCCGTTCACGTGGAAATCAGGAACACCTTCCAGGTAGAAGTCCAAACTCTGGCCCAAGTATGGGTAGTCATTGTCGAAGTTATACACACGCATGTACACCCCCGCTGCCTCAGGAGGTATATAACCGAAGGTAATAGTGAACGTGGTGCTGGTGTTCACGTTCAGCGGCAGATAGCCGATGCCCGTGATCACAATCCCGCCGGAGTCATGCCGGTCTAACCCTTCGCGCAGCAGGTACACGTTGCGCGCGTTCACTTCTTTGGGCACCGGGTACGTGCTCACCGGCCCGGCCCACAGGTCAAATCCGTTCTCACTGGAGCCGGCAGTGGGTTCCACTTCCAGGAAGAAACTCCTCGACCCATCCTCGGCGGTGGCAACGTTTGGATAGTCACTCAGCCGAAAACGGAATCCCGCTGGCGTCACCCACTGCAGGTCAGTGTTGGCGTCGCTGTCGGCCCCGCCCTTCGTGTACGAGGTGATGGTATGCTTGACGTTATCCCCCTCCGAGAGGTAGTACAGCGTGTAACGGGTGGTAGTGTTAGTCGAGGATGTGTACGAGCCGGGCCGGCCAAAACGTGAGCGGTTCTCGTCCATGCGCAGGAACCAATACGGGTTACAGGGCTCACCGGTTAAGGGGTTCTGACAAGGGTCCTGCGTGGGCACCAGGCAACCATCCTGCCGGTTTGCACCGGAAGGAAGCGACCGCAGGTGCTTCTCCCCCGTCTGCACGTACTCAACCTCCACCATCCCATCACCCGGGTTGGGCGCGTTATAGCAGTCCGGATCCAGAATCTCCACCTGGACGTAGGGGCTGGGATAATCAGGAGGCACACTGATGCGGAAAGTGTATTTGCCCTCCAGTTCATCCCACCATGGATTGGGCGTATAGCTACCGTCTCTGTAGAGGGGAACGAAAGCATCCCCATACGAAGTCCAGGTATCCGGCCCGAACACCGAGAGATTGACCACGCCCTCCACGCCCGATTCACCGGTCTGGCTGACGTAGACCTCCACCGGCGACTTGTACTCGGCCACGGCGAAGGCCGGGATAGTC
>JAGGZG010000082.1 GCA_021162125.1 Anaerolineae bacterium | reverse complement strand
TAACCAGGTCATCGTCCACTTCTAGCAGGGCGACGAGCAGGTGCACCGGATTGACAGCCCCGCCTTGCGCCAGGGCGTTGCTTTGCTGCAGGGCCGCCTTGAGACGCGCAGTGACTTTCAGGCGGGGCGGGCTGGGTATCTCGCCCCAACCCAGCGCCGATTCCAACGCATCGGCCACCTGGGTCGCTTCCACGTTGAAGGGACGCAGCACCTCCTCAACGAAGCTCCTCTGCTCGCGAAGCAGGCCCAACAGCAAGTGCCCAGTATCGAGTCGGGTATTTTGCAGCCGGCGTGCCTCACTCTTGGCTGCGTCGAAACATCTCCTGGATTTGGGGGAAAGTTTCTCTAACATCAATCGCTCGCGCAATGCAGAACGCACCTACCAGCACGTTTCCCGCCATCCGATCATCTGCTCAGGTTTCTCTCAACTCGTCTAAGACTAACACCTGCAACGTCGGTAGAGAGGGTAGACGAGCATCGTTGGTGAGAAAAAAAGAGGCCCCTTCACGCATTGCTGTCGCCATCTGAATAGCATCTGGTGTGCGAATACTATGTTGGGCGCGCAGCCGTGCCGCTTTTTCAGCAATTTCCTGGGAGAGCAACACTGTAGTGAGTCCCGCCGCGTTAAGCAGAATGTCTCGATACTGTTGAGCCAATTCTGCATCATTCCGACGAAATGGATGCACCAACACTTCCAGCAAAGTTATGACAGAGGTCACCACGTGGAATTTGCCCTGGTCTACTGCTTTGAAGAAAGGACGCACCGTTTTCAGATAAGCCGGGTTTTCCTCGATGAGATAGATAAGCGGAGCAGTGTCCAGACCAACTACTTGGCCTTCCAGAGTTTCTAGCCATTCCACGATGCCCGCTCCTGGTCCACGTATTCTTGTGCATCAATGCCACGCCATATTTCTTTGCCCAGTCCTTGCAACTCCAGGATGCTGTGGTGACGTTGGCTCACCAGCCGGTGACGAACTATCACCGCCAATTCTTCCAACAAACGAAGCTGTTCAACCGGGTCAAGCCATTGCACTTTCATCAACAGTTCATCGTAGGTCATTGCCGACGGACTCATTTCACATCCCTCCTGCCCTCAGAGACAAACCTCTACTATCCTGTAAATCCGCCACTTTGCCATCTCGCGCCTCTAACTCTCACACAATCCGGAACGCATCTACCAGCACGCAGCGCCGCACCCGGCTGAGGTCTTTGGCACTGGTCAGGCCTTCGCCGGTGAGACCAATGTCTTACAACAGTTCCTCCCTTTCGACGATCTCCTGCACCTCTTCCAGAAACTCCTCGACATCAATCGGCCGGCTGCCCGCCGGGCTTGTGTCGTGGACGTCCGGCTGATCAAAGGAGTGACGATGCCAGTTGCGGCAAAACTGGCAGTCACGCGCATAGCACCGTTGATTTCTCACGATTAGAGCCATGTTCCTCGTGTCCGTCGCCACGTTTACGTATATCTGCACGAACACTTCGGGACTCAGCATTACGCGCATTTTAATTGCAGCCGGATGGCTATCTACTGTCACAATGTTTCGGACGTAAGGAAATCGCCTTGCAGCGTGAGTGATCTCGTCTTCCCACTCCTCAACGGTCTTCACCGTTGCCCCTCTCCAGTTCTTTCAGGCTGGACTTCAGACTATCGAGGCCGGTAATGGCCATCTCCCAATCGCAGAAGTCGGACTCCACCTCCCAGGAATAGCCTTTCTCTTTGACTATATCGCGATCACAGAATTCCTGGAACGTCATTCCATATTTTCGGCGGAATTGGCGGTCTATCATATCGTAACGGTTCAGCCGGCGGCGGATCTCGTTGATGAGAATTTGGCGTACACTGGCGTCGGCGGTTTCAGCCGGGGCCAGCTTCCTGGCGATTTCTACGGTCTTTTCGGCAATTACCTTCATCCCCGTACCTCCTCACACGATCCGGAACGCATCTACCAGCACGCAGCGCCGCACCCGGCTGAAGTCTTTGGCACTGGTCAGGCCCTCGCCGGTAGGGCTGGCGATGGAGAATGAGGTGTAGCCCTCACCGCCGAAACCTAGTCCGGCCAGACTGGGGCCATTTTTGATGAAGATGCTGGTGTTGATCTCGCGGGCCATGCGGCTCAGATTGTCCAGATTCTTGGAGTGCATGGTGGCTGTGTGGCCCATGCCCTGCTCGACGGCCTTCGCCAGGTCAATGGCCTCGTCGGCGGTGCTCACGCGCACCAGGGGAATAATGGGCATCAACTGCTCAGTCCACACCAGTTGGTGGTCACGGGGCACCTCGGCGATGGCCAGACGCACGTCGTCGCCGACCGTCATCCCGATCTCGCGCAGGATCACGCTGGGATTCTGCCCGACGAACTTCTTGTTGATCACCCCGTGCTTGCCGGGGCCGTGATCCTCGGCCAGAATGACCTTGAGCAAACGGTCCATCTGATAACGAGTGAGCTCCACCACGCCGCGCCTCGACATCGCTGCCTTAAGCTGGTCGGCGATGGCGTCCACGGCGATGATCTCTTTCTCCAGGATGCACACCAGGTTGTTGTCGAACGAAGCGCCTTTGATGATGTCCGCTGCCGCTTGTTCGATGTCCGCTGTCTCGTCCACCACGGCAGGCGGATTACCTGGGCCGGCGCAGATGGCTTTCTTCCCGCTGTTCATTGCCACCTTCACTACGCCCGGCCCAGGTAATCCGCCTGCCGTGGTGGACGAGACAGCGGACATCGAACAAGCGGCAGCGGACATCATCAAAGGCGCTTCGTTCGACAACAACC
>JAGGZG010000042.1 GCA_021162125.1 Anaerolineae bacterium | reverse complement strand
GGGTGAAAGTCGCCCGCGGGGTAGCGGTGGTCAGGGAGACGTCCGCCGTGGCCGGTAGCGGGGTCGGCGTGGGCAAGGTGATGACCTGACCGCAACCCAGCAAAAGGATAAATAGTCCCATCAGGATCCATTTCACTTCTCGGCGACACCATTCCATCGTTATCCCGATTCCTCAACTTCACTCGATGTAAGGGATGGTCTGCGGGCCTTCGGGCAGGACGCAGATGGTGGCCTGCGGGCCGTACTTGCGCAGCAGGTCCCACAAGGTGGCCTCGACGTCCGGGGAAGGAATCAGGAGCGCCTGGCGGATTTGTTCGTCGCTGAGGTACGAGGCCTTGACGTACACGTCGGCCTTGAGCTGGATCATGGCCTGGAGCTGGGCCTCCCACTGGTCAATGCACACGAAACCCGGCGCGGTGACGATGTCCAGGAGTTGTTGCGGGTTATCGGCCATCTGGAGCAGGCGCTTGTACTCTCCGTGGTCTGGAATACCGTCAACACACTCGGCGGCCAGGATGATGCTCCCGCCCTGGCGCACGATCTGCGCTGCGGCGGACATGCCCTTGACCGCCTGATAAAGGTTGAGGTCGAGGGGGTAGCCCGAATTGGAGGTGATCACGATGTCGAAAGGGGCGAGCACCGGGGTCATCGCCGACTGGCGGACAAACTCCGCGCCCGCCGCGTGGGCCTGGTCCATGTCGCCGGCGAAGACTCCGGTGATCTCTCGCGCCTTGTTCAGAGTCACGTTGAGCAGGAAAGTGGGTTGGACGCGCAGCGCTACCTCGTGCATCTCCTCCCAGATAGGATTGCCCTGGGTGATTCCCCAGGTGGCCTGTGGGTGCTCGATCATCTGCGGACCGTGATTGCCCAGGATCGTCCGCTCGCCGGCCAGGCCGGGCAGCACTGCCTTGGGGCCACCGGAGAAGCCAGCGAACAAGTGTGGTTCGATGAACCCGGTGAGAATCTTCACCGAGGCGGCCATGAAGTCGCGATTGATCCACATCTCATGGCCAAAGCTGGTCTCACCCAGAAGCACCAGGCCATCGGGGTCGAAGGCATTGTGTTGGACGACGCGGTAGCCCTCGGCCACCTCGCGGCCCAGGATACTAACCAGCTCCTCGGGCGTGTTCGGACGGTGGGTGCCCACGGCGTTAAAAAGGGTGATATTCTCGCGGGGAACGTGGGCCAGCTCTTCCAACAACACCGGCAACACCCGGTCGCTGGGCATCGGGCGAGTGAGATCGCTGAAGGCGATGGCCACTGTGTCCTCCGGGCGCACCAACTCGCGCAAAGGGGGTGTGCCCACGGGCTGGCGTAGCGCTTCCCGAATGGCTGCTGGTTCATCCGGCAGCCCCGGGACGAACTTGGGCTCCAGTACAGTCACTCTCGCCTCATCGGGCAGAGTTACCCACAGGCCCTCCTTACCGTAGGCTAGTTTGATGCGCATGATACCCCCTCCGCGATCTCACGCTCGTTCGATCCGGACTCGGTCCCCATCCCGTACCTGCTTAAAAACGAGCGGGTCGCCGTCCACTCGACCGAAAACGTTGACCGGGCTGGCCGGGCGAATTTCGTCCCCGGAGCTGACCGGGGTAGGGCCGAAAAAGATGCAGAAGGCTACGCCCGGTGGCCAGTAGCCCAGGTCACCCAGGGCAACCACCTGGCGGGCGTTCTCCTCATCGAGCTGTACCGGTATACTGAAGTAGATTTCGTCGCCCCAGGTGTTGGCCTGTCCCTCGATGGGCAGCGCCTCCCAGATGGCGTCCGCTGTGCGCGTCTCGCTAAGCGTGGCCGTAGTTGTCACCCCACCGGCCGTAATGCGGATTTTGCGCATGACTCACCTCCGCGTGTGCGCGCTCAGGTCACCACCTGCACATTCAGGGCACTCAACACCGCCTGGATGGGGTTCATAAACGTGGTATTATCCGAGCCGGCGAACAGGAGTCCCACCACGTACCCGTCCTCGGTCAACACGGCGGAGCCGGAGTCACCCCCCTTGCTCATCGGCCCGGCGGCGAGTTGCCCGCTAAAAGTCGCGATCTGGCCATCGTAGTCCACCTGCACGGTCACGTCAATCTGGATGATGTGGTCGTGGGTCAGGCCGGTGGTCCGTCCGCTCTTCTGTACTGCCATGCCCAACTCGGCCTCTTTCACCCCCTTGGGCACGCCAATTTCCAGGATTTCCTTGGTTACCAAGTCCGGGGAGAGAGGCTTCCCCAAAGCCGCGTCCACTTTATTGACCCCGGCCGTCTGCTGCACGGCCATCACTCTGTGGTTCGAACCCGCGGCCTGGGCCAGGGCATTGAGCAGGGCTTCGGTGCTCTTGGCCCACGGGCATTCGGCCGGCTGCTGGCCGAAGTCAATGGGCACGAACTCGAACAGGGTGGCGATCTGGTCGGCGGTCGTGCCGCCGTCGTAGCGGCCCGGCTGGATGATAGCGTCGCCAATCTGGCCTTTGTTGGAATTGGCCAGGACGTGATTGTTACTCAGGATGAAGATGTCGTCCCCACGGTGCACCAGGCAGCCGATGGTGCCCGCGGTGACGGCCACGTGCCCGACTGACACCCCGCCGGGCGCGGGCCGCCACTTGTCCTGGTGGTTTTGCAAAGCGCGCACCACGCCGGTCTCCACCACGTCGGTTTTCACCTCGCCCAGTTTCTGAGGGACAAGGTCCTCGGCGGCCAGTTGGGACTTGGGCAGCTTCTTGGTCACGGAGACGACCACGCATGGTTCGTTGGTGAACTGCCCCTCGCGTTGCTTGAACCCCACTCCGCAGGCCACGACGTTCCGCCTGCTCAGCAACTCGTTCACGTACTCGTTTTTCACGCTGAGTGCCGCTCCCACTCCTGCATCCAGTGCCATCGGTAGACCTCCTTATGAATTGAGCGCGTGAGTCCGGCCCTAACTCAGAGCCCGTACTTCCCCCACCTCGCGGACATCCGTAGGGATGCCCTCAATCTGCGCCGGGATCACCTCCTGCGGGGCGAGTTGGTCGAGGGGCACCTTGCGCCGTACCATCACAATCAGCCCCACCTGGTCGGTCATCTGCCCCCCCACCTCACGGTAGCCGACTCCCAGCCCGACTACGTTCGGCTTGCTCAGAAGTTCCTGCTCGTACTTGGCCTTGATCTCTTTCACCCGTTCCACGCTGATCGGCTCTTCCATCGTTTTGCCTTCTCCCTTCTGTTACACCGAGTGCAGTTCGGCTGTGTGAAAACAGGACAAGACTGACAGCCTCGTGATGTGTGTTGCGTATTGCGTTTCACTGTGAGTGGCTTTACGTAACACGCAACACGTTCAGTTGCCCAGCAGGCCCGTCAACAGCAATGATCTGCCTTCACATTTTTCATACGTACTGGATGTACTCACTCACCACCCGGACTCGCAGCCCCCGCTTGCAAAAGCATAGCCATCCTGGTCGTTGCCAACACGTATAGAGTATCGTTGCCCGCCTGGCGAGCCAGGTCTGCCGCCTGCTGCAACTCGGCGATGGCCTCTCGCTTGCGGTCCTGCGCCTCGTAAACCCCACCCAGCAGGAAGTGTGCCTCGGCAGAGTTCGGATCCAGCGCCAGGGCAGCTTCAGCGTCCGACTCTGCCGCGTCTAACTGGCCCGCTTCCCCATAAGCCATCCCCCGGGCCACCAGGAACCCGACTTCGGAGCCCATCTGGACACGCGCGGCGGAAAAGGCATCCTCTGCCTCCGCGTCCTGCCCCAGTTGCTGAGCTAGTATGCCCACCCAGATGAGCACCTCGGCGTCGGTCGGATCGAGAGCGCGGGCAGCCTGATACTTCTCCAGCGCGCCGGCGACGTCGCCCTGGTTAAGGAGAACTTCGGCGTCGCTGATCAGAGCCATCTTCTGCCGGGTCAGCTGATCGGGGGCCAGGAAACGATTGTAAGCCACGATGCCGATCCCAAGCAGGATCAGACAAACTACGCCGGCAATTAGTCCGTTGCGCAGAAGCCGCCGCCGGCGTTGGGCGACGAGCTCGTCCAGGTACCACCACCAACGGTCTCGATCGGGGGCGCGATTCTGGCGCAACGCCGCCAACCCGCCGGCCGCCGCCACCTCCCGTACCAGTACCGCGGCCCGACTGCGAAGCTGATTCTGCACTGTTACCAGCCGGGTGCGCTCCGGGCGCAGGTCCATCCCTTTCGCTTCCAAACGGGTAATCAGGTCTTGAGCTTCGTCCAGCAGCTCCAGGAGGGCAATCGCTTCTGCGCCCATGCCCTTGAGGTTGGCTACGGCACGTTCGGCGCGCTGGAGTTTATCGCGCAGGTCATCGGCCGGAGTCAGTTTGGGCTGGGAAATTGCTCTCACCATCGTGCATCACCTGCCCGCTCTCATTTGACGGCCTGGCTGGCTTTCATCTCCTCGTATATCCGATCCACGGTGCTTTTTACCCGGTCGCGGATGGTATCCCACTGATCGTCGGGCACGGGGAAGTATTCCATAAACTCCGACACCAGCGTACCCGCCTCCGCTTTGCTGCGCCCGGCTAAATACAACCGGCGTACCCGCGCCCGTAACTGGCGGATGTACTCGGAGAGGGGATACGTGTCCTGTTTGTCGCATAAAGGCCCGCGTCCAGGGACGATGCGCTCCACCCGCATCTTACGGATGGCGTTCAATGCCTCCAGCCATTGCTTGCTGTTGGCCTGGGCACCCAGGGGATGTAGCCCGCACACTACCGTATCTCCGGTGAACAATATTCGCGCTTCCGGCAGATAAACCAGGCTGCTGGCCGGGGTCGCACCGCCGACGTGGAACAATTCGACGACTCGCTCCCCTTTGTACAGAGTCAACCGCGCGGTAAACGTGAGCTGAGGCAACGCCACTTTCCAGGTGACCATCTCGCCCGCGGCCTGCGGATACTTATCCGCCAGCGAGTCAACCAACTGCTGGCGGAACCCGTTGCCGTAAGTGCGGGCTTTCTCCCAGACTCCCTCGTGGGCAATCACCGGTGCATTGAACCAGCGGTTACCCACCACCCGATCGGGATGGAAGTCGGTGTTGATCACGTAGATGATTGGCTGGTCACTGACAGCGGATAGGTCCTTCTGCCAGCGGCGTGCCTCGTCTGGGACGAGAGGAGCATCCACCAGGATGATGCCCTCCGAGGTGATCACCGCACCGACGTTGACCCCCGGCCAGACTGTTTCCACGTATACGTCAGGGGCGATACGTTGCATTTATCGTTCTCCCAAAGCGCTTTATGATTCGCTGATTTGCCGATTCGCTGATTTGCTAACTTGCTCGATCTGCTTCCAGGCCACGGCCAGGGCCTCCTCCACGCGCGCGCCATCTGGCCCGCCGCCCTGGGC
>JAGGZG010000075.1 GCA_021162125.1 Anaerolineae bacterium | reverse complement strand
GCTCATTTTATTGTAACATTTTTCTCCCATTTTGACAAGGGGTTCTAACCCCGACACCCCGATCATGACTTCCTGGTCCCGTAGGGCGGGCTTTCTGTAGATACTCGTAGGGTTATACCCCTACTTGCTCATTAAAAACTTACCCCTTCAAAACTTAAAGTTGTCCGATAACACCGTTTGTGGCATACTGTCTGCAATCTATATTGCAGGATAAGGAGGTGTGCTATGCGGACAACACCATGTCAGCGACGAAAGTTTTATGAACGCCACTGCCAGGGTGAGACATATCAAGAAATCGCCGTCAGTGAGGGGGTGTCCAAAGAGTGCGTTCGTTACTGGTGTCGCCGCCAGCGCGATGGTGGTCATTGCCAGACAACGTATCGTCGTAGTCCGCCGGGACTGCTGAGCCGTTTCGACTCCAAGGTGCGCTACTGGGTTTTACGTTTGCGGCTGAAACATCCTCGTTGGGGGCCCAACCGCATTCGGGAGAGGCTGAAGAAGATTCCGTCTCTGCGCTACCTACCGCTTCCCAGTGAAGCGAGCATGGGGCGCTACTTGCACCAATGGCCTCGCTTCCGCCGCCGACCTAAACCGCAGTCGATAGGCAAGAGACCCGAGGAAGCCACGCGAGTGCACCAGCGCTGGCAAATAGACTTCAAAATGGGAATTGCCTTGAAAGACGGCATCCTGGTCAACTTGCATACCGTGCGAGATCCCGTCGGCGAAACGTGCCTGGGGGCTTTCGTCTTCTCGGCGGGCAAAGTCGGACAGCAGCCCAAGAAAGTGACCTTGAAGCGAGTACGGTCTGTTCTCCGTGCCTGCTTTGCCCGCTGGAGTACGCTGCCCGACGAGGTGCAAACCGACGGAGAGTCAGTTCTGATTGGGCAGCCTCAGGATACCTTTCCCAGCACATTCACTCTGTGGCTCAAAGGCCTGGGCATCGACCACCTCGTGATTCGTCCCGGGAAGCCGACTGACAATGCCGAGGTGGAGCGCTGTCACCGCACAATCAACGAGTATGCCATTGTGGGTAACGAGGATGTGGATGTGACCCAATTGCAAGGCATCCTCGATGAAGCGGTGTATGAGCTGGCCTTCGAATTACCCTCCCGCGCTGAGGGCTGTGCTGGCCTCCCGCCCCTCATTGCCCATCCTGAGTTGCTCCAACCGCGCCGTCCCTTCCGTCCTGAGTATGAATTAGCTACCTTCGATTTGAAACGAGTGGACGCCTATCTCGCGACCTTCACTTGGGAACGCAGGGTCGGTAAGACCGGGCAGATTACGCTAGGGGGACGACACCAATACTATAGCGTGGGTCGCCCTTACGCTCGCCATCAAGTGCTGGTCCGCTTCGATCCCGCCGATCGCCATTTCGTTTTCTACGACGCCAACTCTGATGAGGAAGAGATCGGACGCCAGCCAGCCCGAGGTCTGGATATAGCCGACCTGACTGGCCTGGAAGCGTGGCCTATCGGTCCCGGACCACAGCAATTACCTTTGCCGTTGCCCATTTCTGAAGGGGTAAATTGTTAATGAGCAAATGGGGGTATAACCCTACGCACAACTACAGTCAACCCGACCTACTGCAACGGCACGAATCCCAGCTTACCGACGATGGCCTGGCCCTCCGGGCCCAGAATCCAGTCCAGGTACGCGCGCACCTCGCCAGTGGGCTCTCCGGCCGTGTACATGTAGAGCGAGCGGGCGATGGGGTACGTGCCGTCCCTGACAGTCTCGATGGTCGGGGGGACGTAGGGGCCGTCGGCGGTACGCGCCACGCGGATGGTTTTTTGGTCGGAGGTGACGTACCCCAGGCCATCGTAGCCGATAGCGTTGGGATTTTGCCGGATCTCGGCGCTGATTCCCTCGGACGAGGGCATCAGCAGGGTGTCGGGTGAAAAGAGGGCGTCGTTGTCCTTCTCCCCCCGGCGCACGACGTGCTCCAGGAAATAGACGTGGGTGCCGGAGTTCGACTCGCGAGAGAGCAGGACAATGGGCCGGTCCTCACCCCCCACCTCGCGCCAGTTGGTGATCTTGCGGGTGTAGATGTCCGAGAGCTGGGCGATGGTCAGCTCGTCCACCGGATTGCTGGGATGCACGACGACGGCGATGGCGTCGCCGGCGACCACGTGTTGCACCGGTTCAATACCGTTGGCCCGTGCCCGTTCGATTTCCTCCGGCTTCATCTCCCGCGAGGCGTTGGCGATGTCCACCGTGCCGTTGATCAACGCGGCAATCCCCGTGCCCGACCCACCCCCGGTCACTGAGATGCGCACGTCAGGATGTTGGGCAGTGTAGGCCTCGGCCCAGGCCAAAGCCAGGTTGACCATCGTATCCGAGCCTTTGTTCTGGATAGTGCGTGCTGCCTGTGGCGTTTGTTCTCCCATCGGCGTCTGCCCTCCGGCCGGCGAGCGGCCGCACGCGGACAGCAGGCCACAAACCAGACCGAGTACAATCAGATTCACCCACCAGCGACGTGTCCAATACATCGAGTCAGTGTCCCTCACTTCCCTCTATAGCGGGTGCATTGGAGAAGCGTGAAAACATATCCCCGTTTATGCGCCCCTTTACCTGCCGGTGAGCCGTGAAACGTAAAACGTGCTGCGTGAGGGTCACGTTTTACGTTTCACGCCCTGGCGACGTTGTGAGAGCATTATATCACCGAGGTGCTGCATCGTCAAAATTTTGACTTTCTGCAAGCCTTTTGATACAATGGCAATGCGGTATCATCAAACTCCTGGAGAGTAAATTGCACGAAACTGCCAACGAGACATTCCCCACCAAGATGCAGGTCAAGGACCTCAATTTCTACTACGGCGAATTCCGGGCCCTGACGGGCATCACCATTGATCTGAAAGAGCGCCAGATCACCGCCCTGATCGGTCCCTCCGGCTGTGGCAAATCCACCTTCCTGCGCACTTTGAACCGGATGAATGAGACGATCCCTGGTACCCGCATCGAGGGGCAGGTGTTGCTGGATGGCGAGGACATCTACTCGCCACAGGTAGACGTGGTGGAGATTCGCCGCCGGGTGGGGATGGTCTTCCAGCGACCCAACCCGTTTCCCCAGTCGGTGTACAACAACGTGGCCTTCGGCCCCCGCGTGCTGGGCCTGCACAAAAAAGTGAACCTCGATGACCTGGTGGAACGCAGTCTACGCGACGTGGCGCTGTGGGATGAGGTCAAGGATAACCTCAAGCAGTCCGCCCTGGAATTAAACAGCGGCCAACAGCAGCGGTTGTGCATCGCCCGCGTGCTGGCCGTGGAGCCGGAAGTCATCCTCATGGACGAGCCATGCAGCGCTCTCGATCCCGTTGCCACGCTGAGAATCGAGGAGTTGATGCAGGAGCTCAAGCGCAATTACACCATCGTCATCGTCACCCACAGCATGCAACAGGCCGCGCGTGCCTCCGATTGGACGGGGTTCTTTTGGCTGGGCGAGTTGATCGAATACGACGCGACCGGGGAGATATTCACCCGCCCCAGGGAGAAGCTGACCGAGGACTACATCACCGGCCGGATGGGATAGGTGAATTGGAGTGTGCTGCCAGGCGGGGGCAAGTGGCTAATCAGAGGTAAACCGTGGCCCCCAGACGTTCTCGACGCCTGGGGGCCACAGACGTAGATTGGCTCGGAGGTAGTCTCCCCCTCGCGTGTTGGTGCTCTTCGTCCACCCCACCGGGCGCTAAACCGCCCGGCTACGAGGTGGGAAGCCCCCTTCGAGGGCTCCAGAGGCCCGGAGGGCCTTGCATCTCGTAGCCCGGACGTTCCACGTCCGGGCGGGTCTGAGCGACCAACACGTTACAGGGAGACTACCGACTCGAAAGCTCTCCGTTACTACTCAGGCCAGCGGTTGAAACCGCGCCTGAGGAGCTAAAGCTGGCTGTCCACCTGCGTGGACAGGCGCGCCCACGCAGGTGGACGCTCGGCTGCAAGCCCTCTAGAGGCGATTTCAATCG
>JAGGZG010000359.1 GCA_021162125.1 Anaerolineae bacterium | reverse complement strand
TCTGACGGTTCGTTAAGATATGCATATATTGCTTATTCATCAGGTATTTGTATCTCCAGGGGAAGCTGGGGGAACGCGACACTTCGAGTTTGCTCGCTACGCAGTTAGCCAAGGCCTTGACTTCACAATTGTTGCCAGCGACCTCAGCTATGTAACTGGCAAGAGAGTGACAGAGGCCAAAACCCTTGTCTCCAAGCAGGAGTTACAAGGGGTGCAGGTACTGCGGGCATACACCTACCCTTCTCTGCACCGGAGTTTTGTGTGGCGGGTCGTGGCCTTCTTTAGCTTTATGTTCACTTCAATCGTCGCAGCCATGCAAGCTAGGCACGTGGACATCGTAATGGGAACATCTCCTCCCATCTTCCAGGCATTTTCGGCATGGCTGGTAGCCTTTCTTCGTCGACGGCCTTTCTTGTTGGAAATCCGCGATCTGTGGCCAGAATTCGCCATTGACATCGGGGTTCTGCATAATCCAGTGTTGATCCAACTGTCACGATGGCTGGAAACTTTCCTCTACGCTCGAGCCACTCACATTCTCGTTAACTCACCAGCCTATCGCGATTATTTGGTTAGAAGAGGTATCCCCACAGAGAGGATATCGCTTATCGCTAATGGTGTAGATCCAACCATGTTCAATCCCCAGGCTGACGGTTCGGAACTCAGACGACAATGGGGATTGGAGGGAAAGTTTATCGTCACGTATGCAGGAGCTTTGGGACTGGCAAACGACATCCCGACCATCCTGCGGGCAGCATCGCATCTGCGTGATCGCCAAGACATCCACTTCTTGCTGGTAGGTGATGGCAAAGAGCGACCAAATTTGGAAGCATTAGCGCAACAACTAGATTTGACCAATACAACATTCCTGGGGGCCAAGCCCAAATCGGAGATACCAGCCATGCTAACCGCATCAGATGCCTGCATCGCGACGCTTAAAAATATCCCGATGTTCCGCACAACCTACCCCAATAAGGTCTTCGACTACATGGCAGCCGGACGTCCCACCATCCTTGCGATCGATGGCGTCATTCGCCAGGTAATCGAGGCCGCCAACGGTGGTATCTTTGTGCCCCCTGGTAACGACCGGGCCCTGGCAGAGGCTGCACTTTATCTGGCAGATCATCCTGAGGAGGCCAAACACTTGGGACAGCAGGCTCGAATCTATGTGACTCAACACTTCAACCGCAAGGATCAGGCAAAGGACTTCGTTCGCCTGGCCAAGATCCTGGCCACACGACCCTGATCCATGGACAAAAGGGGTCTGCCCTGAACACCATTGACATCGTAGTCTACGGTGCCGGCGGCCATGGTAAGGTGATCCTGGCAACGCTTGAGGCCACCGACCGTTACCACATCGCTGGACTGCTGGATGATGGCCCGATGAAGCGGGACACCGTGTGGTATGGATATGTGGTCTTGGGAGGGTCAGAAGAGATGGTGCGGCTGAGGGAACGCGGTCTCGCGCATGCAATTGTCGCTACTGGGGACAATGCCCGGCGTGTCGCTATCGCGACTCAACTGGAAACTATGGGATTCTCCCTGACCCAAGTCGTTCATCCTACCGCCGTAGTGCTCCGAGGTGCACGCGTCGGGTCCGGTACAGTGGTGCTGCCGCATGCGTTCGTCGGAGCCGATTCGGCAGTGGGCGACAATGTCATTGTCAGTATTGGAGCCGTGGTGGGGCATGATAGCATTGTCGGCTCAGGCGCGCAGCTTTGTCCAAGAGCAACGCTGGGGGGAGCTTCCCATATTGGGGACCAGGCATTCATTGGCACAGGAGCTTCCGTGTTGCCCGGCGTCTCTGTCGGATGTAGAGCCATTGTTGGAGCCAATGCCGTGGTCACCCAAGACCTCCCCAGCGATGTGACCGCCGTGGGCGTTCCCGCTCGCATCATCAAGCGACGCCTTCTACCAAACGAAGGAGATTCATGAGATTCAGGTGGTGGGAGCAGAAAGGCAAAAGGTTCTTCGATGTCATTATAAGCGCGATTGCGTTGACGGCGATCTCGCCTCTTATGGCACTCATCGCCCTCCTTGTCCGCCTAACCCTGGGCGCGCCGGTGCTCTTTCGCCAGCAGCGGCCCGGCTTGCACGGCAAACCCTTCACCATCTACAAATTCCGTACTATGACCAACGCACGCGACGAGCACGACCACCTGCTGCCCGACGAACAGCGTCTCACTCGATTTGGCCACTTCTTGCGCAGCACCAGCCTGGATGAGCTGCCTGAGCTGTGGAACGTGCTAAAAGGGGATATGAGCCTGGTGGGACCCCGTCCTTTGCTTATGGAGTACCTGGAACGCTACACCCCAGAGCAAGCGCGACGACACGAGGTGAAGCCCGGCATCACTGGTTGGGCGCAGGTCAACGGCCGCAATGCCCTAACCTGGGAAGAGAAGTTCAAGCTGGACGTGTGGTATGTAGATCACTGTAACCTGTGGTTGGACCTGAAAATTCTGACCCTCACTCTGTGGAAGGTGCTTCGGCGCGAAGGCATAACCTCGGAGGGGCACGTCACAATGCCCGAGTTTGAGGGATCGCGGTGAAACCTGATGGCGTGTTCCTGATTGGCGGAGGAGGGCATGCAAAGGTGGTCGTCGCAACCCTCCGGTCCGCCGGGCACCGGGTAGCCGGGGTGTTCGATGATGATCCGAACAGGCAGGGAAGGTCTGTACTGGGTGTTCCAGTTCTTGGGTCCATTGAGCAGGCTCTGAACTACAAAGAGAGAGGCCCCTTTGTCATAGCAATAGGTGACAACAGAACACGCAAAAGCATTGCTGAACGCTTTGAGAGCCTGGAATGGATGTCCGTTGTCCATCCAGCCGCACAGATACACTCTTCGGTCGAGATCGCTCCTGGCGCGGTTGTGTTTGCCGGAGTGGTGATCCAGCCAGATGTGGTTATTGGTGAGCATACCATCCTGAACACCGGCTGTACGGTAGACCATGACTGTACCATTGGCCCATTTGCTCACATTACGCCCGGGGCTCACCTTGCTGGAGCCGTTCACGTAGGGGAAGGGGCTTTCCTGGGCATCGGCAGCAGCGTTGTTCCCAACCAGCACATTGGGACCTGGGCGGTGGTGGGCGCCGGGGGCACGGTGGTAAGAGATGTTCCTGACAAGACGCTGGTCGTAGGCGTGCCGGCTAAGGTGGTCAGGATTTTGGGGGAGTAGCCATACGCGAGATTGGCACTTTTAGGGGCCAGTGCCGCAGCACAGTCCGTGCGGCTTCACTGATGACTCGACTTGACTGGAGGTAACATGCCAATGATTCCCATGTCCTCACCCGACCTCAACGAGGATGACATCCAGGCTGTGGTTGATGTCCTGCGCTCCGGCCGCCTGGCGCTGGGGCCCAGGACGCGGGCCTTCGAGGAAGCACTGGCCAACTACGTCGGTGTCCATCACGCGGTCGCCGTTAATTCGGGCACCTCAGCGCTCCATCTGCTGGTGCGCGCGCTTGGGCTGGGGCCCGGCGATGAGGTTCTGGTCCCCTCCTTCACCTTCGCCGCCAGCGTCAATGCGCTTCTTTTCGAGCGCGTCACGCCAGTCTTCGTCGATGTCGAGCCGGAGACCTACAACCTCGATCCACAGGACCTGGCCCGCAAGGTGACCCCACACACCAAAGCGATTATGGCCGTGGATGTGTTTGGCCATCCAGCCGAGTGGGACGCGATCTTGAATGTCGCGGAGCAATACGGCCTTAAGATCATTGATGACGCCTGCGAGGCGCTGGGCGCGGAGTACAGGGGACGCAAGCTCGGCCAGTTCGGCGACGCAGCGACCTTCGCCTTCTATCCCAACAAGCAGATGACCACAGGAGAGGGCGGCATCATCGTCACCGATGACGACGAGATCGCTGCACTGTGCCGCAGTATGCGCAACCAGGGACGGGCCGCGATGGGTGCCTGGCTGGAGCACGTGCGGCTGGGCTACAATTACCGCATGGATGAGATGTCCGCCGCACTGGGGCTGAGCCAGTTCCAGCGGTTGGAGACGTTCCTGCGCAAGCGCGCCCAGGTGGCGCGCATGTACACGGAGCGCCTGGACGGGCTGGACTGGGTGCGACCGCCGGTCGTCAAGCCTCACGTGCGGATGAGTTGGTTCGTCTACGTGGTGACGCTGGCCGAAGGCCTGGAGCGTGACGCGGTCATTGAGCAGATGGCCAGGCGCGGGATCCCCACCCGTGGCTACTTCGCCCCCATCCACACGCAGCCCTACATTCGCCAGATGTTGGGCGATCTGACGGGCACCCTGCCGGTGACCGAATCGATCGCCCGCCGCACGCTCGCGCTACCGTTCCACAACAACATGAGCTCGACGGAGGTCGAAGCGGGCGTCACCGCGCTGGAGGCGGCCGTAGCGTAGTGCCCCCGCTGGTTCACAGCCCCGCACAGGTCTCACCTACCCGAAGGTCACGTGAGTTGTGACACAGGGTCACCGGACACGCCCATGACAGTCCCTGAACATCTATCCCAAAAGGAGGAAGTTGTGACACGTCGCCAGCGTCTGTGGCAGCAGATGATCCGCATCGCACGTCGCGTGCGCAACCGCCATCTGCTGATCATGGATGTACTTTTGCTCCCCCTCGCCGCCTACGCCGCCTTCGTCTGTCGGCTGGAGAGTCTGGCGCTCGGCCAGTATCGACTGACGGCGGCCGTCTTCGCCGCCGTCAGCACCGTGGTGACGATCGGTGCCTTCGCCCTGCTGCGTGGCTACGCCCGCTACTGGCTCTTCGCCAGTCTCCCCGAGGTCATCGTCATTGGCCTGGCCGTCCTTGTCGCCCAGATCCTCACGACCACCGCCACCTTCGCCTTCACCCAGCTCGCCGGCCTGCCCACGGCCCCGCGCTCGGTGCCGGTCATCGCTCTCTTCCTTACCGCCTCTGCGCTGGCCTTCCCTCGGGCTGTGCTCCGGGCCCTCGAATACTACCGTCTCCACCGCCAGCATCGACGCGCCGGGAACGGCAAGCGCGTCCTGATCGCCGGGGCTGGCGATGCCGGCTGGTCGGTGATGCGCGAGATCCAAAAGAACCCCCAGCTTGGGCTGGTGGCAGTGGGCTTCGTGGATGACGACCCCAACAAGCATGGTCTCTGGATCCAGGGGGTGCCCGTCCTGGGGTCCACGTCCAACATCCCACGGCTGGCAAAGGCCCACGGGATTGCAGAGGTATTGATCGCCATTCCTAGCGCCACGGCAGACCAGATGCGCGCTATCGTAGGGCATTGCCGCGCGGCTAGGGTGCAGGCCTTAACCTTACCCGGCATACGCGAGCTGCTGGATAACCAGGTCAAGCTGCAGCGCTTCCGTCCTGTGGCGGTGGAAGATCTGTTGGCACGGGTTCCGGTCCGTACTGACATCTCGGCCGTACGGACGTTGTTGTCGGGGCGGACCGTGCTGGTGACCGGCGCCGGCGGCTCCATTGGGTCGGAGCTCTGCCGCCAGATCGCCGCCTCCGGCCCTGCCCTGCTCCTGCTGTTGGGCCATGGCGAGACGTCGGTGTTCTACATCCACAACGAGCTGCGCGAGCGTTTCCCCAATGTCCCCGTGTTGCCGGTGATCGCCGATACCCGCGACGCGGCGCGGATCGCCCGCATCCTGACCCATTATCGGCCCGACTTCATCTTTCACGCCGCAGCGCACAAGCATGTGCCTCTGATGGAAACCAACCCCGAGGAGGCAGTCACCAACAACGTCGGCGGGACATGGAACCTGCTGCGCGCAGCGGAGGCCGCCGGTTGCCCCAACTTCGTGATGATCTCCACCGACAAGGCGGTCAACCCCACCAGCGTGATGGGGGCGACCAAGCGCGTGGCGGAGAAGCTGGTCCAGCTGGCAGCGGCCCGCAGTGGCCACCGCTATGTGGCCGTGCGCTTCGGCAATGTGCTGGGCAGCCGGGGCAGCGTCGTGCCGCGCTTCCAGGAGCAGATCCGCAAGGGTGGCCCCATCACCGTCACCCATCCCGAGGTGCGGCGCTACTTCATGACGATCCCAGAGGCTGTAGGGCTCGTCCTGCAGGCGGCAGCGCTGGGCAGGGGCGGGGAGATTTTCGTGCTGGACATGGGCAAGCCGATCAAGATCGTGGACCTGGCCCGCGAGATGATCAGGCTCGCTGGCCTGGAGGAGGGCAAGGATATTGAGATCCAGTTCACCGGCCTGCGCCCCGGCGAGAAGCTCTTCGAGGAGCTGTTCCTCGAGGACGAGGAGTACGGGCGGACGGCCCATCAGAAGATCTTCATCTGCCGCAACGGGGCTTTGCCCGACGACGGACTTGAGCCTATGGTGACGCGTCTGCTTGGTGCTGCCGAGGCGGGCGACCAGGCTACGGTCTTCCGTCTGCTGCACGCGCTGGTCCCGGAGTGCGCGGCCGAGCTGGGGAACACAGCCGGACCGCGGGTGCTGGGAGATACAACTGCGGAGGCAGCCCCCAGGGCGTCCAATGGCGCTGGCACGGCGGGCAACGCTGCAGGCTGACGCCGCCCTTGGTTTCTGGCGCACTGGCCAGAGCGCGCTGCCACCCGAGTCGCTGATACGGTGGGCACGCGCGCAACGCCTGCTGCTCCTGCTGCCCTGGCGGGCAGAGCGCCGCGGCTGGACGCTGCCCGCGCCGGTGCTGGCGGCGGCCCGCCAGGAGGGCTACGCCACCGCCGCCTGGCAGGCGCGGGCCCTGCGGGCGCTGCGCATGTTGGGGGAACTGGCGAAGGCCATGGACGCCCCGGCGGTGATCGTAAAGGGCTCCCTGGCCGCCGAATCCTACCCCGGCCCGCTGCTGCGGCCCTACGGCGACCTCGACCTGCTGATCCGGCCGCAGGACGCGCCGCGCTGGCTGGACGCGCTCACGGCCCGTGGCTATCGGCCCCACGTGGAGGGAGGCCGGGCACCGTGGGCCAGGGCCGGACGCTGACCTCCCAGCGTGACCAGGCGAAGCGCCCCGTCGGGTCGAGCGTGAGGTGGAGCT
>JAGGZG010000097.1 GCA_021162125.1 Anaerolineae bacterium | reverse complement strand
GACGTGGCCGTAGCGGTCGGTGTGGGCGTGGGCAAAAGAGCGGCCATCACTGCCTGTGGCGCGTCCAGGGCGACGAGGGTCAGACCCAACCCTAAGAATGCCACGGCAAACAGGGCGATCATCACCCAAACCAGTCCCTGGTTACGGGTAACGGGTTTGCGCCTCCGGGGCAATTCTCCCCGGTCCACGACGCGGAGCGGCGGCGGAGCGGATGGGGCCGGGGCCCGGGGCGCAGCAGTCCGCGCCGACAGCCGGCGGCGGGCCCAGCGCAGTCCGGCTTTGGCCCGCGCGTTCTCCGGGTTAATCTCCAGTGCGCGGCTCAGGTAGGCCAGGCTGGCACGAGGATCGTCGGATAGACCGGCCAACCACAGCCAGGCTGTCTCGTTGCGCGGGTCCAGCCCCACGATCTGACGAAAGCAGCGCCGGGCCAGGGCACGGTCGCCGGATCGGGCAGCGGCTATACCCGCCCGCATCAGGGCAGCTATCTGGGTATTACCCTCAGTCCCGCTCATCTTCAACCCCTCTAGTGGCGGGGTACTCGTTACTCAGCGCTCATTACTTGTCACATCTTACCACAAAGCGCTCAGTCTGGCAACTGCGCTTGCCCAGCAGACGAAAATGGAGTACAATTCGATTCGGTGAGGTGAGCACCCCAACCCATGGAGGTGAAACCTGTGCGCCGAATGTGGGCCCTGTTGGCGATGATGTTGGTCATCGGCGGATGTATCGCCAGGGCGGACACCGTCACCCCCTGTGCCTATCTCCCCATCACGTTCAAGGGATACGGCGTGCCCGACTGGAACGCGGTCAACGACTGGCTCTACCAGCTACAGAATGTGGACCTGGAAGCCGTCGGGCAGAGCAAGTACGATCTCGTGGTGATGGATTACTCGTCCGATGGCACGGCGGCCGGAGAGTACACCGCCGCCCAGATCAACGCCCTGCGACACAGTTCTGGCGGCGACAAGTCGGTCGTGGCCTACATGAGCATCGGTGAGGCGGAGGACTACCGCTATTACTGGCAGGCCGGATGGACGCCGGGCAACCCCGAATGGCTGGACGCGGAGAATCCCGACTGGCCGGGCAATTACAAGGTCAAGTACTGGTACCCGGACTGGCAGGCCATCATCTACGGCTCCCCCGATAGTTACCTGGATAAGATCATCGCCGCCGGCTTCGACGGGGTCTACCTGGACATCATTGACGCCTACGAGTACTACGAAGATCAGGGGCGCACGACGGCCGCCCAAGAGATGGTAGATTTCGTGCTGGACATCGCCGCCTATGCCCGCGCTCGCCGCCCCGGTTTCGGCGTCTTCCCCCAGAACGGTGCTGAACTGGCCGTGAACTACACTGACTACGTGAACACCGTGACCGGCATCGGCCAGGAAGATACCTACTACGGCTATGATGTCGACGACCAGGCCACCCCGCCCCAGGTGACGGCCGAGATCGAGGGTTACCTGGACATCTTTGCGGCGGCGGGCAAGCTGGTATTGACTGTGGATTACGCCACCACCAGGTCCAACATAGATGACGCTTACGCCAAAGCCCAGGACAAGGGCTACGTTCCCTTCTGCACCGTGCGTGCTCTGGACCAGCTCACCATCAACCCCGGCCACGAGCCCGATTGACGTGAGGAAGAAAACGATGCCGGACAACTTACAGGACACGCTGAAGTCTATTATCCTCTTGCATCATCCCGCCTTGACCAATATCGCCCTGCTCACGGGCGTGGCCCAAACAAGCTGACAGCCGCCGAACTCGGACAGGTGTTTGCCAATGATCCTGTGTACTCGATATTTGGCCTTGATTCACCGGAATACATCGCCGCCGCTCTCTCAGGCGGGACGATTACCAGCATCCATCGCAAGATTGGTGATGTGTACGAAGAATGCGTGCGCACAATTTTTGCTGCCCAATATCATCTGCCTATGGAGCACTACTTGGATAGGAAACCCGTTTTCTGATTACTTTGACAACGTTAGATTGATCGCGGCAGGCCCTCACCTCCCAGCCCCCTCTCCCAAGTTTGGGAGAGGGGGTGCCCGAAGCGAAGCGGAGGGCGGAGGTGAGGACTGTCTTCGGTGAAATGTAACATTGTCGAATGACTCACATCGCGGGAGGGCCGAATGCCGAAAGTTCTCATCAAAAATGCCGACGTCATCACCCTCGACCAGCCGGACGAGGTTCTGAAGGGCAGCGACGTTGCCATCGCCGATGGGGTCATTCAAGCGGTGGGAGCGGTGCCCGACGGCTTTGTCCCCGACGAGGTGCTGGACGCCACCGACCAGGTGGTGATGCCCGGCTTCTTCAACGCTCACACTCACGCGCCGATGACCCTAGTCCGGGGCTGGGCCGAGGACTTGCCCCTGGACCGCTGGTTCAACGAGCGCATCTGGGTGGCGGAATCGGCGCTGACCGAGGAGGACGTGTACTGGGGCGCGGCTCTGGCTGCGGCGGAGATGATCCGCTGCGGCACGGTCGGCTTCGCCGATCACTACTTCTGGATGGATCGCGTGGCCGAGGTGGTGGAGCAGTCGGGACTGCGGGCCACGTTGGCCTGGTGCGTGTTCGGTCTGGGGGCGGAGCAGGAGATAGGCGGCACCACCCTCGATCTAACGGTGGACTTCGTGCAGCGCTGGCAAGGTGCGGCGGACGGACGCATCCACACCGTGCTGGGGCCGCATTCGCCCTACGTCTGCTCGCCAGCTTTCCTGACCCAGGTGGCAGAACAGGCGGCGGCGCTGGGGGTGGGCGTGCACCTGCACGTGGCCGAATCGCAGGAGCAGGTAGATAACTCGCTGGCCGAGCACGGGCGCACGCCGGTTGCCCACCTGGCCCGCCTGGGTCTCTTCGATGGGCCGGCCATTGCCGCGCACTGCATCTACGTGAACGACGAAGACCTGTCCATCCTGGCCGAGAAGGGCGTGACCGTGGCCAGTTGCACGGGCTGCTACATGAAGCTGGGCATGGGCGTGCCGCCGCTACCGGACATGCTGGCGCGGGGGATCAACGTCGCCCTGGGCACAGACGGGACAGCGTCCAACAACGATCTGGACATGCTGGAGGAGGCCAAGTTGGCCGCGTTGATGCACAAGAACGCCCGCTTGGACCCGCAACTCCTGCCCGGTGATCTCGTGCTCCGCCTGGCGACGCAAAACGGCGCACGGGCGATGGGATTCCCGCAGAGCGGGGTCATCGCTCCTGACCGCGCCGCCGACCTGATCATCCTCGACTTTCACCAGCCCCACCTGCGCCCGCGCCACAACCTGATCGCCAACGTTATCTACGCGGCCAAAGCGGGGGACGTGCGGCATGTGATGGTGGCCGGTCGCTGGCTGATGCGCGACCGAGAGTTGCTGACCCTGGACGAGGAGCGCATCATCTACGAGGCCGAACGCCGCGCCTGGCGGATGGTGGGCGAGGAGCTGCACGTAGTGCGTGAGTACCAGGGCTGATATACCGCCGGAGGCAGCTAAGAACACGGATTCCAGGACATCAACGGATCAGTATTTTCCCCTACAGCTCATCTGCCCCGAGCTCAGCCCTGAGCTTCAGTAGCCCTCCCCGCGTCTAGAGAGTACCTCCACTGTGCCCAGAATCACGTGATCGCCCACCTTCCGACCAGCATCATCTACTACAGGCAGTCGCTCCAGGGTGGCCAGTTCGTACATGCCCGCCTCCAGGGTGTACTCGCCGGGTGGAGCGTCGCCGGGGATAAGCAAGGCGTAGTTGTCGGTCACTACTTCGCCCACCGACCACTCGCTGGTGGGATAGGTGCCGCCCACAGGTATGCTGTCCACCTGAGCCCATATCCGGTTGTCGCCGTCTAGCAGATGGGTGAACACGGTGTAGGACGTGCTCACGTCAGCCAGGGCCTGCCATGTGAGGGTGAGCAGCAAAGTCTCGCCGGCCAGGATTTGGGGCGTATTTAGGCTGTAGCCCACGAGCATCACTTGATTGTCCAGATTGGCCCGCAACGGCTGCTGGATTACACTTTCCTCGGCCAGGGTCATCACGTAAAGAGACAGGGTGGCGTCGAGAAACCCCTGGTAAAAAGCCTTGCTGCCGTGGGCGGCCAACCAACTCTCGGCCCGGTAGTGGGGATCGTACTCGGCCGGGTTGCCGAACATCACTAGCCACACGCGAGGATGACCGGCCGTCAGCCGGGCCAACTCCTGATCGGTGCGGGCGTCATCCATAAGGACATCGCGGCTCAGGAAGTGTGCATCCACACCAGCCGGTCGGTAATAGTCAAACAGCCCCGTCTGGAGGGGGTTATCCAGAAGCAGGAGGTCGCCATCCTGGGCGTGCCTCTCCACGTATGCCATCATCCTCCCGTATTGCCCCTTGCTGAAAGTCCCATCGAAGTAGTAGCCCCTCAGCGCATAGGAACTGGTTGCAGTGACGAAAATCAGACCCACGGCCAGTGCCGCCCCGTGCCAGCGTGCCATTCGTCGCAGGCCAGCCGCTATCAGGATAGCGAAAGCCGGCGCGCAGACCAGCAGATAGCGTTCGTAAAAAAAGGGCATGACTGGGTTGACCACCCAGGCCAGGGCCAGCGGGACCATCAGCCACAGGATGACAAGCCAACTTTTCCACCGTTTATCCCCACCTCTGCGCAGGGCACTAATCAGCCCGCCGGTGAGCAAGACGATGAAGCCGGGCATCAGATACGAAGTTACAGGAGGGTGAATCGTTGTGCCCAGACTGAAGGCGGTGATAGTGCGCCGGGTGATCTCGAACAGGAAGGCCAGGCTATATTCGTCGTAACGCGCATCGGCTTTGCTTCCCAGGAAACTCATCTGGGCCATGATCCACGGGACGTAGGACAGGGCCAGCAGGGCAAAAACGGCCGGCCAGCGCACCAGGTCTGAACGGCTGCGCCACTTCATCGCCAAGGCCAGGGCCAGGATCAGAATGGCCTGGGCGGCTACGACGAAAAAGGCGTAGTAGTGGCTGTATAGAGCCATCTCGGTGGCCAGCACGTAGCCTCCCCACAGTGGCCATCGTCGCTCGTGCGGGCTGGTGCCGGGGCGGAGGAGCCGCAAACAGTACCATACGGAGAGAGCGCTGCCCAGGGTAGCCAGGCTGTACATCCGTGTCTCCTGGGCGTAGTAGACCTGGAAAGGGGCGATGGCACACAGGAACGCGGCCAGGAAGCCGGTTGGCTCATCGAAAGTGGCTCGTCCCAGACGGTAGGCTAATGGCACGAGCAGCAGGCTGGCAGCAAGGGGAAGAAAGCGCAAGGCGAACACACTATCGCCCGCCAGACCCATCAGGAAGTGGAGCAGAATGTGATAAAGGGGAGGATGGGTGTCTACCCCGCCCCGGACAACACTCGGCAGGGCCATGCGACTCACGTACACGCTATAAGCCTCGTCGCCCCACAGGTCCTGATAGTCCAGGCGGTAAACCCGCAGGCCAAAGGCCAGTAAGAGGACCAGCAACAACAGGAACATGCGTGTGGTCGAGTTCATTGTGGAGTGGTTCCTCCTGATCTGTTCGCGTCTTTGATGTAGGATATTATAGCCTGGTGCGTCATATCTAGCAAACACTGCGCCTGCCGGGATAGGGCAACAAGTCGATGCTACTCACAAGGTATGGAGGGAGAGAAAAACGAGGGGTGTCCCCTCGTGCTCCCCAGGGATTTGCCGCGCTATCCCCCTGTCGGGTGAGGGTCAACGCAACGTTGTCGGGGTAGTTTAGGTGGACAAATCCGTGGGCTTGGAGTATAATGGGACGCCGATGTGAAGTTTTCTTCGTGCCAGGAGGAGAGACGATGCAACCAACGAGAGAGGACGCCTGGGCTTTGCTGAACGAGTATACCAAGAGCCCGAATCTAATCAAACACGCGCTGGCTGTGGAGGCGGCCATGCGCGCTTACGCCCGTCGTTTCGGCGAGGACGAGGAGTTATGGGGAGTGGTGGGGCTGGTGCACGACTTCGACTACGAGCAGCATCCCACCGCCGAGGAGCATCCCTTCGCCGGGGCGGAGATTCTGCGCCAGCGGGGCTGGCCCGAGGAAATCATCCGCGCTGTGCTTTCCCACGCTCCCTACACCGGCATTACCCGCGACTCGCTGATGGAGAAGACGCTTTTTGCCGTGGACGAACTGACCGGCCTGATCGTCGCCGTGGCGCTGGTTCGCCCCTCGAAAAGCATCTTCGACGTGAAGATCAAATCTGTACGCAAGAAGTGGAAGGACAAAAGCTTCGCCGCCGGGGTCAATCGCGGGGACATTGAGCAGGGAGCGGCTGAGTTAGGAGTGGAGCTTCGCGAGCACATCGGCGTGGTGCTGGAGGCGATGAAAGGCATCGCCGACGAGCTGGGTCTACGAGGCACGGCGTGAACTGGGAGCACTTCACTCTTGAGCAACTGCGGCCGGTGATGACTCGCATCCCCTTCTTTGTCCAGTGGGGGATTGAACTCGTTGAGTTTGGCGAGGGACGGGCCAAAATCGCCGTGCCTTTAAGTCCAGCCCTGGCCAATATCTACGGCACCCTCCACGGCGGCGTCCCACTCTCGCTCGTGGATTCGGTGACCGGGCTTGCTGTGTGGAGCGTGGTGGAGGAGGGGCAGTGGATCACCACCGTGGAGATGCAACTTCATTTTCTGACCTCGGTGCGTGAGCTGAACGGGCGACTGATGAGTTCCGGGTGGGTAGTGCAACGTGGCTCGCGCTTGGCCCTGGCCGAGGGCGACGTGACCGACGAAGCTGGCCGGCTGATCGCCAAAGGCTCGGCTACTTATTTGATCTCCGAGAAATAATAAGGTGCCCGGCACTTGCCAAGTGCCGGGCACCTGAAGACGACGAGCAGCTTTAGCATTATGGAAATAACGCGGAAAAAGCAAAAAGACACAAAGCGGTACTGTCCCCGCTGTGGCGCACGGGTCGCGGAACGAGCTACCACCTGTCTGATGTGTGGCGCGGCTTTGCCGGCGGAGGCGGAGGAATCTGTGGAGTCGGCTCCGGCTGCCGAGGAACCGGCTGTTGAAACAGGGCCTGCGGCAGAGAGGACTTGCCCACAGTGCGGTGCGCCCGTTGCCCGCCGGGCCCGGCAGTGCATGATGTGTGGAGCCTCGTTAGCCCCGCCTCCCCGTCGCCGGTGGTTCCTTCATCCGGTGGTGTTGCGCGTGGCGGTGACGTTGGTCGTCGTGCTGGTCGTTGGGCTGGTGGCCTGGAAGCTATTTCAGCCCCTCGTCAGCTCGCAGACCTCACCAATGGAACCCACGGCGACCGTGCCGCCAACGCCAACTCTGGCCGTCACCGGTCTGCCATCGCCCACGGCCACGGCGACGCGGAGAGCCACCCCGACCAGCACGAGCACGCCCACACCTGTCGTGCCCATCACCCACACCGTCCGCTCCGGAGAGAGCTTCTACTCCATCGCTGCCCTGTACGGTACTACGGAGGAGGCCATCCTGGCCGCCAATGGTCTCACCGAGTCGTACATCCTGCACCCTGGCGAGGTGTTAATCATCCCCAGCGGCGGCCTGATAACCGTAACGCCCGTTGCCCTGCCCGTCACCATCACCCATGTAGTGCAGTCCGGCGAGACTCTGAGCGGGATCGCCGAGCGCTACGGTGTGCCCATCGAGCGCATCATGGAGGCGAACGGAATCGAGGACCCATCACTCGTCCAGGAGGAGCAGGAGCTAGTGATCCCCCTGGGCACGCCCACCCCAACGCCGACGCCGACCGCCACGCCAGGCCCGACCGCCACTCCCACGCCTCCCTACGGCGCTCCCGTCCTGTTGGCTCCGCCGGATGGGACGATGTTCGAGGAGGACGAGATCATCTTACTCAACTGGGCCTCCGTGGGCATCCTGGCCGCGGACGAGTGGTACGTGTTGCGCCTGCGAATTGTTCACGGGGAGGACGTACAACCCACCGAGGTGTGGACCCGGGCCACGGCCTGGCGCGTGCCAGCCGACCTGCACCCTCCCTCGGAGGCTAAATCGCATCTCTTCAGTTGGGACGTGACGGTGATGCGGCGCACGGGCACTCGCCCGGACGGGACCTGGCAGGGCGTACCGGCGGGACCGAGCAGCCCATCAAAGACCTTCACCTGGCGTTGAATAAAGTACTTAGGTGCCCGGCACTTGAGAAAAAGTGCCGGGCACCTTCATGCCTTCCTCAGCCAGGACGCGCTTCAGGGCGGCAATGCTCACCTCCAGCATGGCGGGTTCCGGCTCACGGGTGGTGAGCCGTTGCAGCAACAATCCCGGCGCGAGCAGCGCTCTCATCAGCGGATTGTGGCGGTGAGCCGCGCTGAAGCGGATCAATTCGTACGAGATACCGGCGATCACCGGAATAAGCAACACGCGGGTGGTCAGGCGGACCCACAACGAGGGCCGTCCCAGCGGGGCGAAAATCAGCACGGAGATGACAACCACTACCAGCAGGAAGCTCGTGCCACAACGGGGGTGAGCGGTGGTGTAGGTGGCCACGCTCTGCGGGGTGAGGGGAGCGCCGTCCTCGTAAGCGTTGATTGTCTTGTGCTCCGCGCCGTGGTAAGCGAACACGCGGCGAATGTCCGGGATGAGGCCCACAGCCCACACGTAAAGCAGAATCAGTGCCAGACGCACAATCCCCTCGATCAGATTGCTCAACAGCGAGGATGGGAGCCAGCGGTCTACCAAGCTGACCAGCAGGGAGGGGGTGATGAAGAACAGGCCAATGCCCAGTACCAGGGAAATGGCCACCGTGCCCCAACCGAGAGGTCCACTGAAATCCGCTTCCTCCTCACCCAGCGCCACGTCCGCCGAATACATCAGGCTGCGCATACCCAGGCCAAGCGCGTCCCACAGCGTAGTGAGCGCGCGAACGAAAGGCCAGCGACTGATCCCGCTGTACAACGCGGAGTTCAGCGGTTCGCTGTGCACCACAATTTCCCCCGCCGGGTCGCGCACGGCGATGGCCATCACTTTCGATCCGCGCATCATCACCCCTTCGATGACTGCCTGACCGCCGTAATTAAATTTTCCCACGTGACCGATTTCCTCCCTGCCTGAAAATTTCTACCGCTCGCGGAGAAACCCGGTTTTTCCCGTCTGAGCGAGCAGCGTGTCGCTTTCGGAGCTTCCCGTTGCCCGACAGGACCTCCTGATTCAACCAAAAACCGGGTTTCTGAGCTCCGCTATGAAAAGCATCCAGCATTGAATCTGAAAGATGGAACACGTTAACAGAAGCTACCACCGTTGCGCTGGCAGCTCTTTGCGGTTCTACGTGGAATAGTGGGGTTCGCGTTGGTGTCCCGATGCTCAAGCATCGGGCTCAGGGCGCTTTAGCGCCTTTCGTCCTCTTAGCCTGGACGTTTACGTCCAGGCCTTCCGGCGATAGCCCCACGAATCCGCGAGGAACCCTCTTTGCTCATGGATAGTGCGGCGATAGCGGCATCACGAGTTGAGGGTGCGTTCTACGGCCGCGATTAAGTCCTGTGTCCGGAACGGCTTGAGCAGTACTTCGCAACGCTCGATTTGAGCTATGCTCTCCCGATCCTCGAGGCTCAGATAGCCGCTGATGATGATCGCCGGGCTCTGTGCTCGCATGTGGTCTATCAACTCCAGCCCGCTTATATCCGGCAGGGCAAAGTCAATGACCGCCAGATCGAAGGCTGGGGAGGACCGCAGAAGGCGGAGGGCTTCCCGACCGGTGGCAGCGGACTCCACTTCGAATCCAGCCCGAGTCAGGACGCGCACACACATCTCGCAGACGTTGGGACTATCCTCGACAACCAGAACTCTCTTGCCCATGATCGTTCCTTAAAAGAAAAAGAGTGCTAGCGGGTGTATATGTCAGATCATCTTACCTGTCTGTGAAGCTGTTACTCTCTCACTGTACCACAAAATCACGAAAAACTCAAGTGCTTGTTTATCGCAAGTGCATTTCACTTTGGAAGCAGGATTTGAGTTTCTGCCCGGAGGGCCCGGACGTTCATGTCCGGGCCGAAAGAACGAAGCTCTGGCGGGCTAATTTAGCCCCCGAAGGGGGCTTGGCCCTTTTAGCCCGATGCTTGAGCATCGGGCAGGCCCCCGACAGAAAAACCTACATTTGTGAGGAGGACGGGCTTCCCCCCTGCGCGCGAAACATGCGGAGATTGAGGGGGGAGAGAAAGTCGCCCCCCTCTAGCTCCCCCCGTGGAACGGGGGGAGGATGGGCTTCCCTCTGCGAGCGCGGGCGCCGCGGGGGAGCGGTCGGCTGGTAGGTACTCCCGCAGAAAACTGGGAAATCCTAAGATTTCTAACCGATTTCTAACTGTGTTTATACCATCCTCTAACATCTCTATGGTAAAATGCAAAAAGTGGAAGTTGGGGTGGGTTGCCTCGCGGGTGCGGCCGCGTGTTCAGTAAGCTTGCTATACTGATAGTACAACTGTACAAGCAGGGATCGGGAGGACATGATCGTGAATGTCAGAGTTATGGGCGGACAAGCACTCATCTCCAGTCCGAGCAGAGTCAACAATTACCCCGCGAAAACAGGTAGTGAGAGGAAAGCAGTGGGAAAGAAAATTCTGATCGTTGACGATGACGCAGCGCTGGTGAAGGTCTTAAGTCTGAGCTTGGAGCGAGAGGGCTTTGAAGTGATCACTGCCTTAGGAGGCGCGGAAGCCCTGCGCAAGGCCTACGAGTCACGGCCGGACTTGGTGATCCTGGACATTATGATGCCTCACATGGACGGCTGGGTGACGTGTCGGCGGTTGAGGGAGATTGCCGACATGCCGATTATCATGCTCACTGCCAAAGGGAACGAGTCTGACATCGTGCACGGCCTGGACCTGGGTGCGGACGATTACATCACCAAGCCATGCAGCTCCGAGGAACTGAAAGCTCGCATTCGGGCGCTCCTGCGCCGTGCCCAGTCTGCTGATAAGACGAACTGGCAGGTGGCTTACGACGATGGTTGGCTGAAGGTAGACCTTTCCCGCCAACAGGTGATGGTGAATGGCGAGCCGGTAGATCTGACGCCGACCGAGTTCCGCCTGCTGTCCTGTCTGGTCCAGCGGAGTGGGCAGGTCGTCCCCCACAAAGAACTACTCACCGAAGTCTGGGGACCCGAGTACAGCGACCAGGTGAGCTATTTGTCGGTGTATATCCGGTACCTGCGACAGAAAATTGAGCAGAATCCGAGCCAGCCTACCTACATCCTCACCAAGTGGGGAATGGGGTATCGCTTTGCCGGTGTAGAAGATTAACTGCTCCGTAAGGCCAGGCCTTCATCAAAGGGGAAGGATGGGGGCAGTGCGTGGCCTTGCGAGGTGAGTCAGTGAAAAGGGGGAGCAAGTGACGGGGGAAAGGATTCTCGTCATAGACGACAAGCCGGAAAGTGTCGAGCTACTGGCGGAATATATTTTGCGGCCCAGCGGCTACGTTCCACTTGTGGCTACAGACAGTGAGGAGGGCCTGCGTCTGGCCCTTGAAGAGCAGCCAGACCTGGTGATCGTTGATCAGAAGATGCCCAAACTGTCGGGGTTAGACATCCTGCGGGCCCTACGGGAGCATCAAAGTGACATTCCGGCCATCCTGATCACAGCTTACGGCTCGGAGGCGGTGATTGTAGAGGCGCTACGCCTGGGCGCTAGAGATTACATCACCAAGCCCTTCGACGTGGATGAGCTGCTTAACGCAGTTGACAAGACTCTGCGCGAGTATCGTCAAGAACAGGCGCGCGCGCGGGCCATCGAGGAACTGGAAGAGCGGGTCAGGGACCTTTCCACCCTTTACGGGGTGAGCCAGGAGAAGGTGCTCAACCTGGTAGTGGAAACGGCGGTGCACATTACCAGGGCCGAGGAAGGGTACCTGCTTTTGATGGATGAGCAAAGTAACGAGCTCCACCTGCGGGCCGCTCAGAACATGGGAGACCGGTACGCTCGCGATTTCAAATTGCAGGTGGACGATACTATTGCTGGTCGAGTGGTGCGCACCGGTGAACCGGTGATGTTCAACTGGCTGGAAGCAGAGCAACGGTTCAAGGTTAAGACGGGATACCTGGTTAAGTCGCTCCTCAATGTGCCGCTCAAGGTTAGAGACCGGGTGATCGGCGTCCTGGGAGTGGACAACCAGGTGGCCGAGAGAACTTTCACCCGCAATGATCTGCTCCTGCTGACCACGCTGGCTAAACATGCGGCCATCGCCATTGAGAATGCACGGCTCTTTGCCATGACCAACGAGGCCCTGAGTCGGCGGATGCGCGAACTATCGGCGATGCAAACCGTTGCCCGTGATCTAAACGCCACTCTGGATGCGGATCGAATCGCCAGCTTGGTGTTGCTCCAGGCACTACAGATGACCGAGGCCCAGACAGGGATGATCGGTGTTCTATCGGAAGGTTTCTTAACCTGGACATCGCGCGGTTATCTGACCGAGGCCCTGAACGACGAAGAGCTTGCACCCCAGTGGGACAAGGGAATCGTCGGGCGCGTGACACGGACAGGTCTGCCGGCTCTGATCACGGACGTGCGCAGCGATCCGGAAGTGCAATGGAGTCCCCAGCCAACCCGCTCGCAATTGACCGTCCCCATCCGTCGGGAGGACAAGGTCATTGGCGTGATTGACCTGGAGAGCACCGAGATCGGGGCCTTCGGAGAAGACGATCTGCGGTTCATGATGGGGCTGGCCGATCATGCTGCGGTTGCACTGGAAAATGCCCGATTGTTCGGCGCGGTGGTCGAGGAGCAGTGGAAGACTAAGCTGATCCTGCGTAGCATCGCCGATGGCGTGTATACCGTTGATCGTGACCTGCGTATCCTCACCTTAAACCCCTCCGCGGAACAGATTACCGGCTGGCGTGAGGCAGAGGTCGTGGGCCGCCATTGCTCCGAAGTATTTAAAGAGCAGGCTGAGGATGGCACACCGCTGTGCGGGGAGAAATGTCAGCTCTTCCAGGCCATGGAGACCGGAAAACCAATCACCTCCCCCAGCCCACAGCGAGTGCTGATTGGAAAGGATGGCCGCCGGATTCCGATTGCCAGCAGTGCCGCTCCCCTGCTGGGGAGGGATAATCGGGTCATCGGCGCGGTTGCGGTCTTCCGTGACGTTTCGGCGGAGCGAGAGTTAGACCGTATGAAATCGGAGTTCATCTCCATGGTCTCCCACCAGTTGCGGTCCCCGCTGGCCAGCATCAGCGCCTCGGCGGAACTGATGCTCAGCTCCGAGGTGGAGCCTGCACTGCAGCGGGAGATGCTGGAATTGATCCGCACTCAGTGCATCAGTTTGGGCAAATTTATCGAGGACATCCTCAACGTCTCTCGCCTGGAGGCTGGCTGGGTTCAGGTGTGCAAAGAGCCGGTCACGCTTATGCCTCTTATCAAGCGTACGATCAACCTGCTGAAAATGAAGACAGACAAGCATCACTTTAAGGTGGTGACTTCTGGCAATGTGCCCTTCGTTATCGGAGATGGGAGCAAGATCGAGGTGATCCTGAACAATCTGTTGGAGAATGCAGTGAAGTATTCTCCAGCAGGTGGAACCATCATGGTTGAGGTACACGAGGATGGCGACCAGGTGATCACCCGCGTGATTGACGAAGGCATCGGCATTCCCGAGGATCAACTGGACAAGATTTTCGAGCGATTTCACCGCGTGGATTCCGGCGATGGTCAGGCGATTTACGGCTACGGCCTGGGCCTCTACACCAGCAAAAAGCTCACGGAACTACAAGGGGGTAAGCTGTGGGTCCAGAGTAAGCTGGGCGAGGGTTCGTGCTTCAGTTTCAGTCTGCCCCGCTGGAGTGGTGAAGATCCGGGCGAGGCGATGAGCTAATACCTTTCACAAAGCAGACTTTGACTTTTGCAGGTCGGACATCTCTGTCCGATACTACAAGATGCTGTGATCATCGAGGTTTATACCCCAGGATGTAGAGCGGCAGACAGGGATGTCTGCCCTACCTGAGCCCAGGCACTGTTCTGTGAAAGAGCGTTAAGTCAGGGAGATAGTTCATGGAAATAGACTTGCGTCGTTACTTGATGGTGATCAAGCGCTGGTGGTGGCTATTGATCATCGGGGCCATCATTCCCGCTATAATCAGCTCCTATTTTACCGCCAAGCAGCCGGCACTCTACCAGGCGAGGGTCACGTTGATGGTGGGTACGACTCTTCAGAGCTCCAACCCGGACACCCGCGCGATGCAGACCAGTAACAGCCTGGCCCAGGCCTACGCGGAGTTGGTGCGTTATCGGCCAATCACGGAGGCAGTGATCCAGCGTCTTGGCCTGGAACGTTCCCACGAAGCTCTGGCCAGTCAGATCGTGGCCTGGGTGCGGCCCAACGCTAACCTGTTGGAGATTCGGGTCACGGACACCAATCCCAAAGCGGCGATGATGATTGCTAACGCGCTGGCAGAGGAGTTAATCCGGCAAAGCCCCGGTTCCAGGCAGGGACAGCGCCAGCAACAGCAGGAATTTATCAAACAACAGTTGGACGAGCTCGAGGAGAAGATTGAGAAGAAAAAGGCGGAGATCGCCGATCTCAATGACTCGTTGGCCGACCTGACCTCGGCCGCCGAGATAGCAGATACCATGGCGCGCATTGATGCTCTGGAGCAGGTCGCTTCCACCTATCGCACTCAGTACGCTGCGCTCCTGCAATCGTACATGGGCGACTCGGTCAACGTCCTGTCCATCGTGGAGCCGGCGGTGGAGCCGCGGAGGCCCATCGGCGGCAAGGCGAAGCTGATCGTCGCTATGTCGGCGGGGGCTGGGCTGGCCCTGGCCCTGGGCGCGGCTTTTCTGATCGAGTATCTGGATGACACCGTGCACTGGGAGGATGGCCGGCAACAGGCCGTGGCTGGACTGTCCATACTGGGGGCGGTGCCCAGGATGTCTAGCCGGAGGAAGACCTGGGCTGCTATTGACCGGTTTCGATACCCTGAGATTGAAGCTATCCGTAACTTGCGCACGAATATTTTCCTCTCCACGCCGGGCACATCCCTGGACACGATCCTGGTGACCAGCCCGGAAATTGGCGATGGGAAAAGTTTCACCGTGGCCAACCTGGGCCTGACCATCGCTGTCACCGGGATGCGGGTAGTGTTGGTAGATGCTGATCTGCGCAATCCCACTTTGCACGAGATGTTCGATAGGCCCAACGTGATGGGCTTGTCTGAGTTGCTCAGCGGTGATTCGCCCATCTCCGAATCGCGGCCACCGATGGAGCTGCAGCCGACGGGCGTGGACAATCTCTTCCTGCTTTCCAGCGGCCGGCCGCCCACCGATCCGGCAGCGTTGCTCGTTTCCCCACGACTGCCCGCTCTGCTGGATACTCTGGAGAAGTTCGCTGACGTGGTGATATTGGACAGCCCACCAGCGCTGATTGCCCCGGATGCGGCTATTCTGGCCTCTATCGCGGATGGGACACTGCTGGTGGTTAGCGAGGGGCAGACGAGCAATGGCGCGGCGGCCAAAGCTCAGGCCCTGCTGAGCAGCCGCAGCGGGGTGAATTTGCTGGGCGTGGCGTTTAACCGGGTGAAGCTGGTCGAGACCTACGCTTATTACAGTCGCTATCACGACGACGGACATGGCCCGGTCGCTAAGTTGCGTGGCTTGGTCACGCGATGGCGTCGTCAGGAATCGGAGGATCGTCCGCTGGTCGGCCTGGATGAGGCCGCCGAGCGCCTGGGCATTAGCAAGGGCATGGCCCGCCGCTGGTGTAAAGAGGGCCGCTTGCCAGCGCACAAGTCACGGCTGCGCTGGTGGGTGAAGCGGGAGGACCTGGAGAACCTGGTGGAGAGTCTGCGGAACGGGGATGCCGAAATCATCCGGGAGACATGAGCCTTGCATCGCCTGAGGACACCACTGGACGCTCCCCTGGGTCTCTTCTTTATCAGCGCGCTAGGCGGGGTGTGGGCATCCTACAACCGAGCGCTAAGCTGGCCCATGTTAACGGCCATCGCGTTGAGTATCATCTGCTACTATGTGATCATTAACATCAGCACATCTGAGCATCGTGTCTGGGTCCTGGCCCTGTGCGGGGTGCTGGGCAGCCTGGTTGTGGCTATCTACTTTGTGACCCAATGCGGGCATCTGGAATATCCGCAGAAGTTGGGTTCGATCAGCCGCCTGAGCCGGGCGTTAGGCCGGGTCTTTCCCCGCTTCACGCCGTTTCATCCTCACCGCAACTCCGTGGCCGCTTTCCTGGAGGGGTGGTTGCCCCTGGCTGTGGCCATGACAGTGGGGGCCAGGCGTTGGTGGATGAGGGTGGCGGCCGGCGTGTGCGCTGCGGTTCTGGCCTTGGCCATCCTGTTGAGCGTGTCCCGGGGAGCGTGGCTGGCGCTGGCTCTGTGTCTGCCGCTGTGGTGGGCGACCCGCTCCCGTCGGAACGTAATCGTGGCAACGGTGTGCGGGGTAGCGTTGATCCTGGGTCTGGCGGGCTATCTGACATTGGTGCCGGGGGCCTCGCTGGAGCGCGTCCCGGTTATCAACCAGACCCTGGTGCCCCTTTTTACCCGGCCCGACCGCGTAGAGGTCTATCGTGGCTCGTGGTATCTGGTTCAGGATTTCCCCTTTACCGGCATTGGGCTCGGCGGGACGTTCGCGATGGTATATTC
>JAGGZG010000335.1 GCA_021162125.1 Anaerolineae bacterium | reverse complement strand
GCTGCTGATCCTGTTCATCGCCGTGCCCCTGCTGCGGACGGTGACAGCCTCCAACCCAGCCGTCCTCTGGCAGACGCTTCTGGACGAGGAGGTACGCGGCTCCATGGGTCTGACCTTCTATGCTTCCCTCGTCGCCACCGGATTAGCTTTCGTCTGCGGTGTGCCGCTGGCCTATCTACTGGCGCGGGCTGACTTTCCGGGCAAGCAACTGGTAGAAGGCATCATTGATGTTCCCATCGTCGTCCCCCACTCGGCGGCCGGCATCGCCTTGCTGATGGTCTTTGGGAAGCGTACCCCGCTGGGACAGGCATTTAGCCTCTTCGGCCTCAAGTTCGTGTCCGCCACACCGGGGATTGTCATCGCCATGCTCTTCGTCAGCCTCTCATTTCTGGTCAACGCGGCGCGGGAAGGATTCGAGGCGGTGGATCCGAGGCTGGAGCGGGTGGCCCGCACGTTGGGCGCGTCACCCTGGCGGGCCTTCTGGCGTGTCTCCTTCCCGCTGGCCTGGCGCAGCATCCTCTCCGGGATGATCCTGATGTGGGCACGGGGGCTCAGCGAGTTCGGAGCGGTGGTCATCCTGGCCTACCACCCGATGGTCGCCCCAATCCTCATCTACGAGCGTTTTGAGTCTTTCGGTCTACGCTATGCCCGGCCAGTGGCGACACTGATGATCTTGACCTGCCTGGTCACCTTCGTAGCTTTGCGATTGATAGCCAGACGAAAGGGGAAAGGGGCATGAAAGGCTACGGCAGTGTGCAGGTGTGCGACCTGTGGGTTGACCTGGAGGAGTTTCACCTGCGCCAGGTCAATCTTGACGTCGCGGCAGGCGAGTACTTCGTCGTCCTCGGCCCGACCGGCGCGGGCAAAACCGTACTTCTGGAGGCCATCGCCGGCTTACATCAACCCCGCCAAGGGCGTATCCTTATGGACGGGGAGGATGTCACCAACGTGCCGCCGGAGAGACGCGGCGTAGGCTTCGTCTACCAGGACTATATGTTATTTCCTCACCTGAGCGTAGCTGAGAACATCGCCTTCGGCCTCAAACTGAGAGGGCTGGGTCGCGGGATCATTGAGGAGCGCGTGACCGCCATCAGCCAACTGCTGAGCATTGACCACCTGCTTCACCGCCGGCCGAGGACCTTGAGCGGAGGTGAGCAGCAGCGGGTGGCCTTGGCTCGGGCACTGGTCGTCGAGCCCCGGCTCCTGCTCCTGGACGAGCCACTGAGCGCACTGGATCCAGGGATGCGGGAGGGATTACAACGCGAGTTGGTGCGGGTGCATCGAGAGCTGGACACCACCACCATCCACGTCACGCACGATTTCGAGGAGGCGGTGGCGCTGGGGGATCGCATCGCTGTCGTGAATGAGGGGCGGGTTGTGCAAGTGGGCTCTCCAGAGGAGATCTTCAGAAAACCGGACTCTGAGTTCGTGGCTCGTTTCGTAGGAGTGAGGAACATCTTCCGGGGCGAGGTCCGCTCTGGAGAGGATGGTTACAAAGTGCTCCCCCTCAACGGGGTGGAGGTAGCCGTGGTGACCGGGCTCACGGGCCGGGTGCACGCCTCGATCAGGCCGGAGGACATCGTGATTTCCAGGGAACCACTTCAGTCCAGCGCCCGCAACTCATTTCGAGGCCGTATCGTGGACATCGCGGACAGGGGATCGGTCGTTTACGTCACCGTTCGCGTTCCCTCCGCCCCCCAGGGCAAGCCTCCAGATTTCATCTCCATGATCACCCGGAGATCCCTGGAGGAGATGGAGTTAAAAGAGGGATTGGAGGTCTACATCGCCTTCAAAGCCTCGGCAGTCCACGCCTTCTAATATTCTGATATTCGCTATTCGCCATTCAGGATTTGACCATGACCCATTTAGACGCTTACAATCGTCCCATCAGCTATCTACGCATCTCCGTGACCGACCGCTGTAACCTGCGCTGCGTCTACTGTATGCCGCCAGAAGGGGTACCCTGGCGCCCGCACGAGGAGATCTTGCGCTACGAGGAGATCGAGATCGTGGTGCGGGCCGCTGCCGAGCTGGGCATCAGTAAGATCAGGCTGACTGGCGGCGAGCCGCTGGTCCGCTTGGGGTTCGTGGACCTGGTGCGCATGTTGGCCCGCATTCCTGGCATTGACGACCTGGCAATGACTACCAACGGCATCCTCCTCTCACGCTACGCCACGGCTTTGGCCGAAGCGGGTCTCAGGCGGGTCAACGTCAGCCTGGATACCCTGCGGCCGGAGCGCTTCCATCGCATCACCCGCCTGGGTCGAATGGAGGACGTCCTGGCCGGGATGGAAGCGGCCCGGCGGGCGGGGTTGGAGCCGATCAAAATCAACACCGTGGTCATCCGGGGGATGAACGACGACGAGGTGGTGGACTTCGCGCGGAAGACAATGAAAGCGGCGTGGAACGTTCGTTTCATCGAGATGATGCCGGTGGGAAATGGAGTGCTGGCGGACGGTGGGTGGAGAGAGAGAGTCGTGACGGGCAAGGAGATTCGACAACGGATCGAGGCTGCGCTGGGGAGGCTGGAGCCGGCGAAGGTGAGCGCTGGGAACGGCCCGGCCCGCTATTACCGCCTGCCGGAAGCGAAGGGCACCATCGGTTTCATCACCCCCATCAGCGAGCACTTCTGCTACCGCTGCAATCGCCTGCGCCTCACCGCCGATGGTCAACTGCGCCCCTGTCTCCTCTCCGACCAGGAGATTGACCTGCGCACGCCTTTGCGCCAGGGGGCCGACGTAGCCCAGATCAAGACTCTGCTCCTGAAGGGGATCGAAGTCAAGCCAATGCAGCATCACCTGGATGAGTGGAAGAGGCCGGAGAATCGGGTCATGTCGGAGATTGGGGGGTGATCCCCTCACCCCCTCTCCCCGTCCCTCCCCCTCTCCCAATTTTGGAAGAGGGGGAGGGAGCCGCCGGAGGCGGCGGGTGGGCGAGAGGGCCAGAGCCTGCCCTGACTGCAGCCGAAGGAGAGAGATTGAGCATAAGTTGGAGGTTGCTATGGAGCTAACTCACGTAGACGAAAAGGGCCGCGTGCGCATGGTGGACGTCGGCGGGAAGCCGGACACGGAGCGGGTAGCCGTCGCCAAAGGTGAGGTGACGATGCGCCCGGAGACGCTGCGTCTCATCGCCGAGAAGGGCGTGCCGAAAGGTGATGTACTGGCGACGGCGCAGGTGGCGGGGATCATGGCCGCCAAGCGAGTCCCCGACCTTATCCCCCTCTGCCATCCCCTGCTCCTGAGCAAAATAGCCGTGGATTTTCGCGTTGACGAGGAGGCGTCGCGCATCGAGATCACCGCGACCGTGCACAGCCGGGGAAAGACCGGCGTGGAGATGGAGGCGCTCACCGCCGTCAGCGTCGCCGCTCTGACCATCTACGACATGGCGAAGGCCGTGGAGCGCACGATGCGCATCGGCAACATCCGCCTGCTGCGCAAGAGCGGGGGCAAAAGCGGGGAGATCGTGCTGGAGGAAGGCGCATGAAAGTCAAGGTGAGATTCTTCGCTGCCTCGCGGGAGGCGATGGGCACAGGAGAGATCGAGCAGGAGATACCGCCGGGGTCAACGGTGGAGGAGCTGATGACCCTCTTGGCGAACGAGTACCCCGCCCTGCGCCCTTATGCCCGTCTCATCAAAGTCGCCGTGAACCGCCAGTACGCCGCCCCGGAGACTGAGTTGCGCGAGGGAGACGAGGTCGCCTGCCTGCCCCCTGTTGGTGGAGGATGAGATAACCCAGCACCGCCTGTTCACGGCGGCGCTGGAAAACCTGCCACCGGCTCTTCAGGCCGGTGCAGGGTTGATGGTCAATAGCAGATTAGTACCTCATCATGGTGAATGTGATATGATAGGTTGTCATTCTGAGCCGGAGCGTAGCGGAGGCGAAGCTTGTCCTGAGCCGTGCCGAAGGGAATCTCGTTATAGTTATGGAAAAGCGCCTGCTTACCAAGAACGAGATTCTTCGCTCCCTTCGGTCGCTCAGAATGACCAGCTATCAAAATCAGTTTGACGGAGCATTGGTGGAGATGAAGCCAATGAAATTGTTCGAGATCACGACGGAGGATATATCCGTGGATGAAGTCGTCGCCCGCCTGGCGAATCCGGCCATCGGTGCGGTAATCACCTTCGTGGGAGTAGTGCGTGGCAACTCGGAGGGGCGCGAGGTGCGCTACCTGGAGTACGAGGCCTACCCGGAGATGGCCGAGGAGACGCTGCGTCAGATTGGCGACGAGGTCCGCACCAGATGGAAGACGATCAGGGAAGTCGCCATCGTGCACCGCGTGGGGCGACTGGAGGTGGGGGAGATCAGCGTGGTTATCGCTCTCTCCGCAGCCCATCGCCCGCAGGTCTTCGACGCCGCCCGCTATGCCATTGACCGTCTAAAAGAGATCGTCCCCATCTGGAAAAAAGAGGTTTGGAAAGGTGGAGAGGAATGGAAAAGCGAGAGATGACAAAGCTATACCCAATGTTAAGCGTGGAAGAAGCCCTGGAGCAGGTATTGAGCTACTTCCATCCCCTGGAACCGGAGCGGGTACCCATCATCGAGGCCCTGGGCCGCGTCCTGGCCGAGGACATCTACTCCGAGATAGACATCCCGCCCCGCGCCAATTCGGCCATGGACGGCTACGCAGTGCTGGCCGCCGACACCACGGCAGCCGGCCCCCAGACTCCCAAACGATTGCGCATCATCGGCGACCTGGCGGCGGGCTACGTCACCGAGACCGAGGTGACGCCGGGCACGGCCATCCGCATTATGACTGGCGCTCCCATCCCGCCGGGAGCCGACACCGTCGTCCGTTTCGAGGACACGGAGCGGGATGGGGAATGGGTCAACATTTTCGTGGCGGTGCCGGTGGGCAAAAACGTCCGCCCCGCCGGGGAAGATGTACGCCGGGGGGAGTTGGTTCTGCGCCGGGGAACCCGCATCCGCCCACAGGAGGTGGGGATGCTGGCCTCGGTGGGGCACAAGGAAGTCATGGTCATCCGTCGCCCGCGGGTGGCGATCCTGGCTACCGGCGACGAAGTAGTGGAAGTGGACGCTCCCCTCGAACCAGGGAAAATACACAACTCCAACAGCTATTCCAACGCCGCCCAGGTGCTCAAATACGGCGGGATTCCTATCATGCTGGGCATCGCCCGTGACCAGGTGCAAGAGTTGACAGAGAAAATCAGGGCAGGGTTAGCCCAGGGGGTAGACCTGTTCCTCGTCTCCGGCGGCGTCTCGGTGGGCGATTTCGACGTAGTTAAAAACGTCCTGGCCGCCGAGGGAGAGATCACCTTCTGGCGGGTGCGCATGAAGCCGGGGAAACCCCTGGCCTTCGGGCGGATCGGAGGCGTGCCCCTGTTGGGCATGCCCGGCAATCCCGTCTCGGTCATGGTCTCCTTCGAGCTCTTCGCCCGCCCGGCCATCCTGACGATGCTGGGGATAACGGACCTGGAGAAGCCCACCGTGGAGGCTATCCTGCTGGACGAGGTTAAGCGCAAAGATGGCCGCCGTCACTTCTTGCGGGTCTACGTCGAGGAAAAGGAAGGGGAGTATTATGCCCACCTCACCGGCGAACAAGGGTCGGGCATCCTGAGTTCGATGGTCAAGGCCAATGGCCTGGCGATCATCCCCGAAGAATGGAGCCGCGTGGCGGCTGGTGAACGGGTGCGGGTGATGATGCTGGACTGGGACGAGAGGTGCCATCCCTTCGCAGATTGGAAACGCGCGGAGGGATGATGAGAGGATGAGAGGATGAGAAAGGGGACAAAAATGGCGATTTCGGTTGGGATTTTGACCGTCAGCGACCGCAGCTACCGTGGTGAGCGGGAGGACGCGAGCGGGCCTCTCATCCGCCAATTGGTGGCCGAGCGGCTGGGAGCCGTGGTGGAGCGGGAGGGCGTGGTGCCGGACGAGCGCGACATCGTCGCCAGCACGCTGGTGGTCTGGTGCGACGAGGGGCTCGACCTCATCCTCACCACCGGGGGGACGGGTTTCGCTCCGCGTGACGTGACGCCTGAGGCGACGAAGGACGTCATCGAGCGGGAGGCGCCGGGCCTGGCGGAGGCGATGAGGGCGGAGGGCCTGAAAACCACACCCCACGCCATGCTCTCGCGGGCCATAGCCGGCATCCGGGGCAGCACGCTCATCGTGAACTTGCCCGGCAGCCCCAGGGCGGTCCGGGAGGGTCTGGAGGTCATCCTACCTGCCCTTCCCCACGGGATAGAGATCCTCAAAGGGATACACGGGGCAGACCGCAGGCACGAGTACGGCAAATGAGCCCCGTTTCACGGGGGAGGACTCAACCTCCCCCTGCGAGCGCAGCGAAGCGGGGGGGACTGAGGGGGGGGCGAGGGC
>JAGGZG010000170.1 GCA_021162125.1 Anaerolineae bacterium | reverse complement strand
CTCACCGGCGAGGAGGGCAGCGGCAAAACCCGGCTTTTGCAGGCATTCCTGGCCGAGGCGGAGGCCGCAGGTTGGGAGGTGCTGGCCGGGCGCTGCGACGAGGACACGGCCAGTGACCCCTACGGCCCTTTCCTCTCCACCCTGGGCCTGTGTTTCGACCAGAACGGGCGGATTATCAACGACAAGAGCGTGTCCAGCATCGTGGACCAGATTCCGCTGGACGATGTTATCTCCGCCGTGACCGACATCCCTGGCATCGGAGCGGTCATCGCCCTGGGGCTCATCGGCAAGAAACTCTACGACCAGCGGCGGCGGCCCATCGGGGGCGCGGAATTGCTCAACCGCAATTTCGAGTTCATCCGTCGGGTGATGGAACAGATCTACCATCGCTGTCAGCGGCCCATTCTCCTGGCCCTCGACGACATGCACCTGGCCAGCTCCACCACCTGCGCGCTGGTAGATTACCTCTTGCAGCGCACGCCAGGCACACCGCTGGCCTTTCTCGGCGCGTGGCAGCCGGGCCCCGGCCAGTCGCCAGACGCCATCCCGCGATACCTGAGCTCGCTGGGCACGGTCTGGCCCGTACCTCCCCTCTCGCTCGACGAGGCGCGGCTGCTGGTTGACCAACTCGCCCCGTCCGCCGGGCTATCTACTGAGGTGGTGGATCGCATCTACGAGTTCAGTCACGGCCTGCCGGGATTGATCGTCGAGAGCGTAAACCTGCTGGTCTCGGGTGAGGCGGACATCCTGGACGAGGAAACCACCGCGCGATCTATGCCGGCTGTGCTGGCCTCCCTGGCCCGTCGCTACCTGGATCGCCTGCCGGAGTCCACGCTGTCGCTGCTGAGTTGCGCTGCCGTGGCTGGCCGTCGCTTTCCGCTGGCCGTGCTCACCGCGCCATCCATGGGGGCTTATCTGGGATTGAGCGAGCGGCAGATCATAGCCACCCTGGTTGATCTGGCCCAGGCGGGACGGGTGCTGACCTTCGTGGAATCCGCCGATGGAGAGGAACTGGCTTTCACCTCGCATTACCTGCACGCCTACTTGCGCGACTGTGTCCCCGCCCGGTTATCGCGGCAGGATCACATAAAAGTGGCCCAGGCCTGGCAACAAGCCATCCCCGACGTCCCCGTGGGGCAGCTTGCTCACCTCTACCTGGAGGGTGGGGACTACCGGCAGACCCTGGATTATGCATTGCAGGCGGCGGAAGGGTTGATGCGCGACGCGGCTTACCCGGAGGCGGAGAAGCATTATTGCATGGCACTTCAGGCATTGGACAAATTGCCGCCGGACGAGGAAACAATGAGCACGAAATTTGATCTGCTGCTGGCCGCCAGCTTTGCCGCCGAGCAGGCGGGCGACTGGGACGAGGCTATCACTCACCTGCAAGAGGCGCTACCCCTGGCCGCAGACGACGAAGAGCGCCGGGCCGAAATCCATGGCCACCTGGGATGGCTGCACTTCAAACGCGGGGAGATTCAGGCCGCACTGGATGACCTGCACACCAGCGCGGAAATCTACGCGCACCTGGGCGACCAGGCAGGCCAGGCGTGGATTGACTACTATCTGGGCACGGTGTATGCGCAGCAGAAGGAATGGGCGCGGGCCATTGCCCATTTTGAGGCCCACGTCCAACTGGCCGAGACGGCGGAGATCACCGAAAACCTGGACCTGGTGTACCTGGAGTTGGGCAACATCTACCGCCTGCAACGTCGCTGGGATCGGGCGGAGACTTACCTGCAGAAAGGCATTGCCATCGCCCAAGAACAGGACGACCACGCCGCGCTCGCCCAGGGCTACCACTACCTGGGCATGTGCTACGGCCGTCAGGGTAAGCCCGAGGCCATCGAATACCTGAATCGCGCGCTGCGCATCGTCCGCGAGCGAACCAAACAGCCCCACCAGGAGGCGATGATTCAGAACACCCTGGCCGAAACTTACGTCCGCTTCAATCGCTGGACCGAGGCCGAAGCTGCCTTCCGCGCCTCCGAACAGATAAAACTGCAATTGGGCGACCGGGCGGGGCTGGCGATGACTTACGGCGGCCTGGGGCGGCTGTACCATCGGCAGGGACGTTACGTGGAGGCGGCTGAATACTATCAGAAAGACCTGGACATTCTCCAGGCGGAGGCCGGGGCCAACGTGGCCTGGATCCAGCAGTTGACCAACTCGCTGGGCGAGGTCTACCGCCTGGCGGGCGAGCGAGACAAAGCGGAGGCATGCTTCCGGCGCACCCTGGCCCTGGCCGAGGAGATTCCAGACGAAATGGAGCGGGAACGCAGCCGGGGGTACAGTCACCTGGGCCTGGCCCGGCTGGCACTGGACCGGGGCGACCTGCGGGCCGGGCGGGAGCATTGCGAGATAGCGCAGACCCTCTTGGACGGTTCGTGGATGATGCCGGAGACCAACCGCGTGCGCGCCCGTCTGGAGCGTCTGGAGGGACATCTGGAGACGGCGCAGACGTACCTGAACCAGGCGCTGGAAGGGCTTGAGCGCAGCAGCGAGGACGTGGACCGCCTGTCCGGGTATCACGAGGCGGCCCGCTTGTACAAGGCCCTGGGGGACGAGGAACGGGCGCGCGCCTGGCTGGAGAAGGCGCTGGCCGTGGCCGAGCGGCTGAATAACGCGCCGATGCGCGTCTGGATTGAGGAAGAGTTAGCGGCTTTGTAAAATTATGAAGAAACGATTTATCGGTATCGTAGCGGCTGTCTTTGTCGTTATCGCAGTAGTCTGCATCACCACCTTCGTTTTCGGAAGCGAGCGCCAGATCGCAGCAATTGACATAGGCGATGGTCGTTCTATCCGGATCTGGGAAGAAAATCCCAGTTGGAATGGTTGGGACCCTGATATTACTTACCCAATAATCTACTATGAAATCACTCAATCGGACACAATCATCGTCCCGAAGACCTGGCTTGGGCTGGATTTTGGATACACTTACAACATAGAGG
>JAGGZG010000173.1 GCA_021162125.1 Anaerolineae bacterium | reverse complement strand
GGCTATGCATGGATCGCGCCCCCCTCTAGCTCCCCCGTTCCACGGGGGGAGGACAGGCCCTTCGACTGCGCTCAGGACAAGCTTCCCCCTTGCGAGCGGGGGGGACTGAGGGAGGGAGGGCGGCGAACCGCGGATGCTTTGTAAAAAGTGCAAAATTACTGATGATCATGGAAGACGAAATCCTGAACCGATGCTATCAGATGGAAGCCAGAGTCGGCAGCGATTACGAAATGACTTTCGACGCCAACCCTGTAACGGCCGCCGATAGATTGGAAAATGCCCGCCGCTTTGTCGAGCGAGTAGCGAGTTATCTTTTGATACTGAGGGTATTCGAGGATGATTGAGCAAATCCCCCTGACTGATAACGAACTTGGACTTCCCCCTCGATCCTCTCGTACAGCTCCCGAAACCTTTCCCGGTATTCTGGCAGTGCCTCCACCAGCGGCCTGCCCTCGGAATATGCCTCGGCGATGCGCCGGTCTAATGGAATGCGCATCAGGATGGGGATGTCTTCGGCAGCACAATATTCGTCCACGCCCCGATCCCCCACGCCGTCCCGGTTGACCACCACGCCGATGGGTAATCCCAACTCGTCACGGGCCACTTCCACGGCCAGGCGCAGGTCGTGCAGGCCGAACGGGGTAGGCTCGGTGACCAGCAGCACGAAGTCTGCCCCGCGCATGCTCTCCACCACCGGACACGAGGTGCCAGGCGATGCGTCGAGGATCACCACTTGCTCCGATGTATCGGAAGGGATGGCCCGCTGCTTCAACTGGCGGATGATAGGCACGGCCATCGCCTCGCCCACGTTCATCACCCCTTGTCCGAAGGTGATAGAGTCAGCGCGGCCCATCTCGATCACGCCCGTCACGTTCAACACCTCGTGGATGGCTCCTTCTGGACAATTGAGGGTGCAGCTTCCGCAGCCGTGGCACAGTTCGGGGAAGACTAGCACCTTCTGGGCGACGACGGCGATGGCGTGGTATTGGCAGACCTCGGCACAACGCCCGCAGTAGGTGCATTTGTCGAAATCCACCTCCGGGATGAGTATTCCTACCTCATCGCGCTGCTCGAAGACGGGTTTGAGGAAGAGGGCAGCGTTAGGCTCTTCTACGTCGCAATCCAGGTACAGCGGATTACAGGACATTAGCGGATTGGTTGGAATCCGGGTATTCCGCGCATCCGTCGTTAGACTCAGCGCCAGGCTGACGGCCACCGTGGTCTTGCCGGTGCCCCCTTTACCGCTGGCTACTGTGATAATCATAGTGTGTCCTTTCCCTGCTCATCTAGTAACTCTAAGAGGATTCGTGCGGCCCGCTCGACGACGAGGGCACAGGACCCCAGTCCATCCGGAGTATATGTCCGTTTATACAGCGGACCACACCGCGTCTCACCCAGTTCCCTGGCGAAGCGCTCCCGGTAGTGCGTGGCTAACCGGAGGGCCGGCCAGTCGTCTTCTTCCAGGCTACTACGGCCATACAGTGCGCCGATGACCATCACCCCGCCGCTCAATGCGCCACACATTTCCTGTTGGGTATCCCCCACGCCCCCGGCGAAGCCGGTGGCCATCATCACGCTTCGAGGATCGGGGCCGTCCAGGACGTGCCCGCCCACGGCGAGCATCATCGCCTCGGCTCAATGATAGCCCCGGCGGAGTAAATCACCGGCTTGGCGGGCAATGTCGTCGTGTGTCTTAACAGGCAATCCCATCCCTCCGATCAAAGCAAGCGCAGAATCAGACAATTGCAGGCCTCGCCTGGAGCTCAAGGCTCCAGGCTAAGCAGCGGAGGGGCGCTGGAAGCGCCCTGAATCGCCGCCTGGACCGGTCAATAGCCCGCTAAAAGCACGCCCCAACTGCTGCCGCCGGGCCGGGAGGGTGCTTCAGCGCCCTTGAGCTGCTGAGTCCAGGCCGGGGCTCATGTTAGCGAAAGAAAGCCTGTCCGCTAAAAGTGAACGCATCGCGAGCCTTGGCGACGCAGCAGGGGTACATCGGCGGCAACTCATCGTCCGAGCCAAAGTAGCGCCCCTCCAGAACTTCCTCCATGTCCGGCTGGAGCGTGCCACCCACTACCTGGCACTCGAAAAAGAGAATTACCGGCTGCACCTGGTCGCCATTGGGATACGTGATGGCGAAATCGGGGCTGGAGTAGACGCCGATGAGTGCCACCGGCTCCACCTCCAACCCCGTCTCCTCGCGCACTTCGCGGATTACCGCCTCGTCAGCGCGCTCGCCCAGCTCCATCGCCCCACCAGGGAAACTCCACAGATTGACGCCGTCGCTGCGCCGCACGAGCAGGATGCGACCTTGTTCATCGCGGATGCAGGCCGCAGCGGCAGGATGCAACAGCGGATCGTGGCCTACACAGCCCCGCAGGCGGATGAAGTAGTCCGACATCCCGCTCATCGTCCACCACGCCGCCGGCGGCGACGTCGCCCTCCGCCACGGCCCACCGGGGTGGGGGCAGACGTCCCCGCCGGGCGGACGACGTTTTGGCTGCTGGTACGGGTAGAGAGCGACGGACGGCTGGCCCGCCGATCCCACGCATCCAGCAATGAGGCGACCACGCGGGGCACTACCTCAGTCCCCACGAAAGCCAGCGCCGTTCCCAGCCAGGGCACCCGCGCAGGGCGTTGCCCGGTCGCGGGCAGCGTTGGCCTGACAGGGCTGGCCGGCTGGGTGACAGGCACCCGTTGGGGCACACGCTCGCCCTCAACAGCCGGCTCGCTCACCGAGAGGATCGCCCCCTGCGGGCAGGCGTCCACGCACGCCTGGCACTCGCTGCACAGGCTTTGCTCGATGGTCGCCACGCCGTCCACCAGGCGAATTGCCCCGGTGGGGCAGGCGTCCACGCAGACGCCGCAGCCCTGGCAACGTTCGCCGTCCACATACACCATTCAAATCACCTTCTCTCCTAACACCTACTCTCCCGCAGGTTAGCGAACACTCCCCATTTAGGGGGAAACCGGGTCGGATGTGACGCCGTGACCTGTCAGGTGACTTCTAACCTGCGGGAGGGTAATACTTACTTCGCCAGTTTATCCAGTCGTTCCGTTATCTCGTCCAATTGCCGGCGCAACATCTCCGCTTCCTCGCGCAGGCGGCCTACTTCGTCCTCTTCGTACTCGCCCTCAGCAAGGGCTTCGCCGTGGCCGTGCTCGATGCTCTCGCGACAGGGTGCAGCGCCACGAAGTTCGCCTCCCAGGTACTGTTCCAGGGCACGGCGCACCGTGCCGGCGGCACCGGTCACGGCCTCAATGCCATACTGCTCGAAGAAAGCGATGGCCCGGCCACCCATTCCGCCGGTGAGCATCACGTTCACGCCTTGGTCGTTAATGAAGCCGGGCACCTGTCCCGGCGCGTGGTTGCCGTAGTAGGGATTATCCACGGCGCGGACGTCTTTGACCTCGCGGCCTTCCACGTCCACTAGAATATAGTACGGGCAACGCCCGAAGTGAGGGCTGACCACGCTATCCAGGCCGTTTTTGTCGTCTGCTGAAACTGCGATACGCATAGGTTAGCTCTCCTTTTCCAGTTTCTCGATTCGTTCCATGACCTCGGCCAACTGGCGGCGTAGATCGGCCGCCGCCTGGCGCAAGGCTGCCACCTCATCTTCGCGTGCGCGAGTAGGCGCGGAGGCTGGTGGCGGAGTTGTTGGGGGAGCTGGCGGCGTCTGGGGTATGCCGCTCCATCCGCCACGCCCCATACCTCGCCCCATACCTCGACCCATACCTCGACCGCCTCCCATACCCATGCCGCGGCCCATACCCATCCCGGCGTGAGCCTGGACATTGGCCCCGCCCACAGATCGTAGCTGTCCGCTCTTGTACGCCTCAACCGCCTCGCGCACCGTGCCCCCTCCTAAGAGATAGATGGGTACTCCTGCCGCCTGGAAGACGTTGAAGGCGTTGGGACCCACGTTGCCGGTCAGCACGGCCTGCGCACCTCGCTCGACGACGAACTGCGCGGCCTGGATGCCAGCCCCGCCCCCGGCGGAGATAGCTGGGTTGGGCACTGCCTCGAACTGCATTGTCTCCGTATCAACGAAGATGTAAGTAGGGCACCGCCCGAAGACCGGACTGGCTGGTGCGCTCAGGTCAGCACCATTGGACGTAACGACGACTTTCATTTGCGAATCCTCCTGATTAACAGTATAATGTGAATATATGCCCAGAATACCTGCCGGTCATTCAGCGGCCGGCAGGTTGGGGGCTCGGGGCGGGTGGCGATCTTCCGGATTCTGTTCACCCGCCCCGACGTTATCCCCGCCTGTGCTCTGCTATTCCTCCTGCTCGAGCTCGGCGATGCGCTTGCTGATGGCATCGAGCTGCCCCTTCAGCCACTCAGCCTGTTGCTTGAGCACCTCGGCCTCTTGCTCCCTGGTCGGCTGCGGGGCATAGGGGCCATAGGCCGGTGCATACCCGAAGCGCGCCCAGCCGGGCAGCCCCGTGGCGTAGTACCAGTTGCGCCAGCGCCAGCCGCGACCCCAGCCACCACCCCAACCACGGCCCCAACCCAGGCCATAGCCGCGTCCGGGGACGGGATTCGCGTAGCCTGGCACGTCGTAGCCGGCGCAGTACCCGGCTGCTCGCCCGGTCATCGGACCCATGCCCATCGGTCCTGTTCCATCTCCTGCTGGCATCTCATTCACCTCCTCTCGCGAATGTTTACTTATAGCCAATCTAGCTTTACTACCAGCGGCCTCTACCACGGCCGCGACCTCGCCCACCCCAACCTCGGCCTAGACCCCATCGGGGGCGTCCAAAGCCATAAACAGGCCGATAGCCTGTGTAAGGCCGGTATGCATAGGGAGCGCCGTACGGGCCGTAAGGTGCAACCCTGGCGCCGGTGCGCAACGGGCTGTAAGGATTGCACCATCCCCGTGCGCCACCTGTCATCGGCCCCAGGCCGGCTGGTCCAGTTCCATCTAATCCTGGCATCACATTCACCTCCCTTCCTCGTAACCGTTTTTCACGCGCTTGCACAGACTTCGGAAGCCTTTCCCACCACGGGTGCATCCCACTTTTGGGGCGAGTTGCCGCTGTGTCTTGGCC
>JAGGZG010000089.1 GCA_021162125.1 Anaerolineae bacterium | reverse complement strand
GCATATACGTGGCCGACACCTGGAACCAGCGCGTGCAAGTTTTCGACCGGGACTTCCGCTTCTTGAAGCAGTGGGGCGTTCACGGCTGGATTGGGCAGGGGGTGAACAACAAGCCATACCTGGCCGTGGATAGCCGGGACCGGGTGTACGTCACCGACCCGGAGGGCTACCGGGTGATCGTTTTTACGGCGGACGGCGAATTCCTGGCCACCCTCGGTGAGTACGGCTTCGACGACCGCTCCTTTAGCCTGCCCACCGGCATCGCCATTGACGCCAACGACAACATCTACGTCACCGACACGGCCAGCCATCGGGTGATGAAGTTCGCGCCGCTGCAGTAGCAAGGGGAACGGGAATTCGAGTTGTAATGGACTTGGCATAACAAAGGCCCTGCTGGGTGACCGAACCTGGCAGGGCCTCTTCCTGGGCCTGTTGGTGCTGTTTGCTATTTGTAATCGGCCAAATACCGGACCGTATTCGCGATTTCCTCAGCGGACAGCGCCTGGAGCAGGTTCAACGTGCGCCGTAATAATTCTCCTACCCGCAATTGGCGGGAGAGGATAATCCCGGCATGTGGCTGTCTTTCAAAGAAGTACTCTTTTGCCAGTGGAATGAAGTCTTTCTCATTGTGGGTAAGGATGGCGTAGCCGATTTGTGCAGCGTATGCCAACTGTTCGGAATCATCCAGTCCACCGCGTTCAAGTTCATATACGTGCAGAGCATCGTATTTCTGCTCTCGCAGCACCTGAGCCAGCCCTGGCCATACGTCTTCGTCCAGCAGAAGCCTAATTGTGCTCATCAATGCTTGAGGATGATCCGGGCAGGCCGGTGAGCTTGCAGTAGTCAGTGGGCCCTAAAGCGCGACACAGGCGAGCTTTTGAGGTCTCTGTTTCACTCTCGTTCAGAATAGAGTCAATCTCATCGGGATGATTGGCGTAGTAATTCAGTGCGGCACGTACCTGTTTGAGTGTCAATCGAGGCAGTAGTTCGCGAGCGATTTCCTCAGCACTGTAACCCGCCAGAGAGTACCCGACAACGGTGTACACATCAATAGCTGTCCTTTTGATTCCTACCCGCCAGCCGCCTGGCCCTTCCCGCCATTCCAGTTCAGGGTAGAGCTCGATGTCCAAGTGCTGTCGCAGCCACGTCTCAACCAGAGCTTCCAGGGGTTCCTGGTTTCGCTCAGCTTGGCGCTTCAGGCTCCCATACACTTGTTCAGAGATGGTAATTGTCCGTTCCATGATCCATCGCCTCGGCAGGGTAGTGAAAGAGTAACTCAAGTATACACCTGGAGGGTAAATCCGTCAAGAAATCGCACCACGCCCGGGTGAGGGGATGATGGAGATTTGTTTATGAAAGTTCGCGCTATGGCTAGTTCGATCAGCCGGCCGGTGTGGGAGCGGCTGCAACAGGGACCGTTCGTCGCTCGCGTCCTGGCCGTCTTCGATCACGCCTGTGATCTGGTGACTCCCGGTGGCGACGTGGTGGCCCTGGTGACCCCGCAGATCGGCAACGGGCCGCTAAACGTCGTAGTGGAGGTGGAGCCAGGGGACTTCGCGGCGGTCGAACCGGGCATGGCAGCGATGCTGGATGGGGGACGTCTACAGGTCGGCGGGCTGGAGGTTATCCTGGAAGGGGCAGTGGTGTGGGAACCCTGCCCGGATTGGAGCGCGCTCCGCGCCCGGCGGGCCTCGATTGTGAGCCGCCTGCCCCTGCTGTGGACCATCGCCCTGCGCCATGCCCCCGCCAACAGCCTCCTGGAACTGGCCGTAGGACGAGATGCCATCTCGTCCTACATTGCGGGGTGGGAGGGGGACATCGCGCGATTACAGGAGTGGGCGGCCCAACTGGCGGGCCTGGGGAGCGGCCTCACCCCTGCTGGCGACGATTTCCTCACCGGCGTGATGCTCTGGGTGTGGTTGGCCCATCCCACTCCTCGCTCGCTTTGCCGTGCCCTGGTCGAAGCGGCTGCCCCTCGCACCACGACTCTCTCCGCTGCATTTCTGCGGGCCGCAGCCGAGGGAGAATGTAGCGCAGCTTGGCACGTGTTGCTCGCGGCATTGAACGAAGGAACAGAGGTCGAAATCACGGCAGCCGTACAGGACGTGCTGGCTCACGGCGCCACCTCCGGTGCGGATGCCCTGGCGGGCTTTCTTTGGATAGGTTCCCAGACGAAAACCCGCCCCTGAGCGACTTTGCGGTCACTCGGGGGCGTTTCGATGGGAGATGGATCACTCACTGAGAGTTACTTAGTAACAGGCTTGACAGCTCTTTCCGGGAGTTTTTTCTTCGATCCCAGTTGTGAGCCAGCAGCAGTGGCGGCGATGGTGGTTTCCATCAGGGGGTTGCTGCTGCTCAGCCCGTAGACCACGATCTGGCTGCCTTCCTCGCGGCCGATGCGCTCCAGGACGTTGAGCCGGTACATCTCCAATGCCTGAGGCCCCATCAGGGTAGAAGCCTCTTGTAGTTTTTGGGCGATAGCCTTCTCCGCTTCGGCCTCGGCTATCTTGGCCTGCGCCGCCCGGCGCGATTGGGCCAACACACTCAACTCCTGGATCAGGTCCGCAGGCACATGGACATCCGTGATCTCGACCGAGGAGACATCCACTCCAAAGGACGCCGCGGCCTCGTCAATGATGTGCTTGAGTCGCTGGGAGACCTTCTCGCGCTCACCCAGCAGATCGGTCAACTCCAGCATGCCGATAGTGTCCTTGAGAGCACTGTTGGCGGCCTGGAAGACGGCCTCTATGTAGTTAGCAACCTGCAACGCTGCGCGTTGGGGGTCTTCCACGCGCCAGAAGATGACCGCTTCGCACCCCACCGGGACGTTGTCGGCGGTGAGGGTTTCGGCAGCGGTAATCACACGGGTTTGCACGCGGGTGTCCAGCTTGGCCGCCACCGACTGGTAAAAGGGTGGGTAGGGAATGATCCAGAAGAGCCCCGGCCCCTTGATGCCGATGAACTTGCCCAGCTTGAGCACGACGACGCGCTCGAACTCGGGGATGACGTACAGGCAGCGGCTGACCATGCCGGGGATGACGAAGGTGAAAAAGCCGCCCACGGCGAGGATCAGATAGCCCAGGAAATCCGCCATCAAGCCCAGGGCAAAGGCCAGGCCGAGAGTGATGAAACCCAGCAAGAAGAAAAGGCCGAACCAAATCAGGCTGCGCAGGACGCGCTGGACGCTGTTTAGGTTACGCTTGCCGGGGGTGATGGCAAAACTGCGCGTTACTTGTCGGGTAGACATTTTTCCTCCTTTTTGTGCGATCATAAGTATTGGGAGTAAAACACTGTTGAGTCTGCGTCTCAGTCGAAATTATACCAGATAACTGCATATCCTGCCAGACAGATATACGCCATCTACCTGACGGTGATGGTCATTATACCGAGCGCACTTGAGAAGCGTGAAAACAGGTCTCCGTTTATGCGCCCCTTTACCTGCCAATGAGCCGTGAAGAGTGAAACGTGAAACGTAGCCCTCACGAATCACGTTTCACGCATCACGTCTTGGAGGGTCGGAGGTACATAATCAAGCCCAGCTCAAGCCCAGTTCTGTCTTCCCCGAACCAAATTACGCTGAATATATATGCCACGGCCCGACCACCTGAGTGATCGGGCCGTGAGTACAATGCGGTGCTGCTGTTCTATTTCTTATCTCTGCAAAGCCAGGAAAATCTTCTCCGCCGACAGCGGCAAATCGCTGAAGCGGATGCCGATAGCATCGTTGATGGCATTGGCAATCGCTGGCGCGGTCTGCACCATCACGTGCTCGCCCACGCCTCGCGCGCCCCACGGCCCATCCTCCAGCGGCGTTTCGACGATGTCGCCGTGGATCTCCTGCGGCGCGTCCACGGCACTCATGATGCGGTAATCCACCAGACTGGGGTTCAGGGGCCGGCCCCGCTCGTCGAACTTAAGTGCTTCAAAAGCCGAGCTCATCCCGTGCACCGCGCCGCCCTCGATCTGCGCCAGGACGAGGTCAGGGTTGATCGCCTTGCCCACGTCGTAGGCGCTGGCGATTTTGAGGATCTCCACCTGGCCGGTCTCGGTGTCCACCTCCAGGTCTACCGCCTGGGCGCCGACGGTGTAGTGCACCACGGCGCGGGTGCCCTGACCAGTCTCGGGATCCAGATTGGTGACGTAGGTGGGCATAAATTTGCCATGCCCGACGATGGGGCCGCCTTTCCACCCTTCAAAGTTCTCGTTGGGCAGGCCATAGATGACCATCCCTTTGAGCGGCTGTTCGCGTTCGGATTTGTACGAGATGACCACGCCATCCTTGATGTCCAAGTTGTCAGGGTCTTCGTCCCAGTGTTCGGCGACGAGGGCCAGAATTTGCTGCCGGGCATCATCGGCAGCGGCCTTGACCGCGTTACCCATGGACCAGGTGATGCGGCTGGCCACCGTCTGCCATTCATAAGGGCTGTACCTGGTGTCCACCGGAGCGGAGACGCGCACCCATTCGTAGGGTACGCCCAACGCCTGGGCTGCGATCTGAGCCGCAACGGTGAAAGCTCCTTGCCCTAGTTCTTGTGCCCCGATCTCGACGTTGATGGTGGCATCCTCGTTAAAGCGCACGATGGCCGAACTGCCGGGGTTGGGGGGCATGGCCGGTGCTTTCCACATAATGGCGATGCCCTTGCCTCGCTTCTTGTGCGGCGCAGAAGGTTGCTCCTTTTTGCCCCAGTTGATGGCCTCGGTGACTTTGTCAATGCAGGCCACCAGGTCAATGGCCGGCATCTTCATCCCAGTTAGAATGGTATCGCCCGTCTTGACACAGTTGCGACGCCGGAACTCGGCGGGGTCCATCCCGATCTTTTCGGCGAGCTGGTCCATGATCTGCTCGATGCCCCAGTGGATTTCGGGCATGCCGAAGCCGCGCATGGCGCTGCCGATGGGCATGTTGGTGTAGACGCAGTAAGAATCGCCTTTGACGTTGGGGATGTTGTAGGGGCCGGTGCAGGAGTAGCCAGCGGCGCGGGCGATATTGACCCCGTAATCGTTATAGGCCCCGCCGCCGAAGTAGTACTCGGTCTCCATCGCCAGCAGGTTGCCCTCGGCGTCACAGCCAATTTTGGTGTGCGCTACCAACACCTGGCGCACCGTCGTACCGATGAATTCTTCCTCGCGGGTCATGCGCAGCTTGACCGGATGCCCCTTGACCACCCTGGCCATGGCCACCGCGTACACCTCCGTCGAGACGCCGGCCTTGCCCCCAAACCCGCCGCCGACGTAAGGGGATACCACGCGCAGGTTGCCGTGCGGGATACCCAAACTCTGGGCAATCAGGTCACGCTGGGCAAAAGGCGACTGCGAACTGGTCCACAGAGTGACCTGTCCCGACGGCTCCCAAAGCGCTACCGCTACGTGGGGCTCGAGGGGCACGTGCTGGATGTGGGGCAGGCGGAAGGCATCTTCGACGATAGCCGCACACCTGGGCCAAGCGGACTCGACGTCACCTTTGCGCAGCTTGAAATGCTCTGAAATGTTGGTGCCCGGTTCGGGGAAGATGAAATTGGCCACTTTATACTCCCCCAGGTCAGGGTGGAGCAGGGGGGCGTCCGGCTGGGCTGCTTTCACCGGGTCGAAGACCGCCGGCAATTCCTCGTACTCCACGACGACGAGTTGGGCGGCCTCCTCTGCGATGTCCTCGCTGATGGCGATCACCCCGGCTACCGGGTCGCCGACGTATCGCACGCGGTCCCTGGCAAAAATGGGCCGGTCTACGAGATATAAGCCAATGCGCGCGGGAACGTCCTCGCCGGTGACTACCGCCTTAACGCCGGGCATCTCCAGGGCCTTGCTGACGTCAATGCTTCTGATCAGCGCGTGGGCATAGGGGCTGCGCACCAATCGCCCATAGTACAGACCAGGGCCGAATTGCAGGTCATCGGTAAAAAGAGCGGCCCCGGTGATCTTGTCGTATGCATCCACGCGAGGAACGCTCTGGCCAACGGGGTCAGAAATGAACTCGGCCATTTTACGCGCCTCCTCTCTCCGCGGCCTCTTGAACGGCCTTGATGATGCGCAGGTAGCCCGTGCAGCGGCATAAATTCCCGATCAGAGCCTCCCGGACCTCCTGCTCGGTCGGATGGGGATCGCGCTCCAGCAGCGCGTGCGCCGAGATCAACATCCCCGGCGTGCAGAAGCCGCATTGCACGGCGTTGTGTTCCACAAAAGCTTCCTGCAAAGCACTCAACCGTCCGTCGTGGGCCAGCCCTTCGACCGTAGTCACCTGGCGACCGTCGGCCTCCACGGCCAGCATCAGACACGAGTTCACCGGCTCGCCGTCTACCAGCACAGTGCACGCGCCACATTCCCCGGCCGAGCAGCCGTTCTTGGTGCCGGTCAGTCCCAATTTGTCCCGCAGCATCTGCAGCAGTGTCATGCTTGAGGGAACATCCAAACGTTCTTGTGCCCCATTTACGGTTATGATAATCGAATGAATTGCCATGCTCTCCTCCTGACACGCAATACGCAATACGCATCATGTGTTGCGTGTTACGTGTTGCGTGTTGCGTGTTACGTGTTGCGT
>JAGGZG010000123.1 GCA_021162125.1 Anaerolineae bacterium | reverse complement strand
GGGTGATGTTTGGCAACCCGGAGACCACCTCTGGGGGGATGGCGCTGAAGTTCTACGCCTCGGTGCGGCTGGACATGCGGCGGATTCAGAGCATCAAGCAGGGGGGCACGGTCATCGGCAACCGCACTAAGGTGACGGTGAAAAAGAACAAAGTAGCGCCCCCGTTCCGTGTGGCCGAGTTCGACATCATGTACAACGAGGGAATCTCCAGGGCGGGTGACGTGCTCGATACCGCCGTGCTTATGGGCATCGTGGAGAAGCGGGGATCGTACTACTCGTATGGGGAGACCCGCCTGGGTCAGGGCCGGGAGAACGCCAAAGAGTTCTTGCGTTCTGAGCCCGACCTCTTTCTGGAGATCGAGAACGAAGTCCGCCGTCAGGTGGGCCTGCCCCTGAGAAATAATCCGTAGAACAAGTTGCTAACTTATCCCACGGCCAGGCTCCATTAGAAGGATGGACGCCACACCGATGGCTTGACGCATTCTTTTCCGACGGCTCGAACCTGGACAGACGCAACCCCATAGCTTTGGGGGGCTGGATTAGGGGCAATATTTCCCTGTCGGGCGTTCCACAGAGCCGCAGCCAATCGTGCGCTTAAGTTTGCGAGGTGACCGTTCGCGTCCATGCGATGACTCGGACGGGTTGGGTAATTCTCCCTGGGTGGCGATGGTCAGGCTAGCCAAGCTGGAAGTTATTCAAGAAATTCGGGTAGTGGCTTTCATGTCTGATGATTCGCTGCCGACTCACTCTAAACAACCAGGATGATAACCGGTGACAAGCTCAAAATCGGGCGATTTTCCTTTTATTCTATCGCTGGTGTTGATCCAGACGTAAGTTCCTGGTATTACTATCCATAGCCAGGGGAACATCGGGACTGGTTGGGCCGAAGACGGCTACGAGTAAGATAACCCGTTGCACCACGCCCCCGCTTCCCTGTCGCTACCCTGATTGGGAAGCAACAAGACGCACATAGAAGTTGCAGGATAGCTGCGGCATTGGGTTGCCCAGCTATTTTTGTTTTCAGCGGAGGTCCGGAACATGGCAGGCAAGATTACCGCGCTCCGCGTGCAAAAGAAAAACAAACAGCGGGTAAACGTCTACCTGGACGGGGAGTTTGCCTTTGGGCTGGCGGTCATCGAGGCGGCCAAACTGCATCGTGGGCAGTATCTCTCCGACGAGGACATCGCCCTCCTGCGGGAGAAAGATACCCGCGAGACGGCCTACGAGCGGGCGCTGAACTTTCTATCCTACCGCCCGCGTAGCGAGGCCGAGGTTCGCCGCTATTTGCAGGACAAACAGGTGCCCCCTTCGATTCAGGAGGAAGTCGTCTCTCGCCTGACGCGGGCAGGGTTGCTGGACGACCGCGCCTTCGCCCGCTACTGGGTGGAAAACCGGGAGCGGTTCAAACCCAGAGGGGCGTACGCTCTACGCAGCGAGTTGCGACAGAAAGGCTTGAGCGATGCTGTGATCGCCTCTGCCCTGGAGGATTTGGACGAAGAAGAGAGCGCTTATCGCGCTGCACAGCAGCGCGTGGCCCGCTGGGGGCATCTGGATTATCAACCTTTCCGCCGGAAGCTTGGCGCATATCTGCGACGCAGGGGTTTTGCTTTCGAGACCATCGAGGCTGTGATAACCCGCGTCTGGCATGAGCTGCAGGCGGAGGGAGAGCATACATGGTGAAAGAGAGGTGACGGAATGGGACTAAGGGGATTTGGACTTGAGGATTTCTTTGTGGTCCTGGTAGGCATGGCCCTGGGCATTGTGCTCGGGTATCTGGTCAAGCACTACCTGGCTGAGGCTAAGCAGCGGTCAACGCGGGCTAAGGCTGAGCGCCTGTTGGAGGAAGCGCAAACCAAGTACAAAGAGATGATCCTGGCTGCCAGAGATGAGGCTCTTAGAATCCGCGACGAGGCCGAGGCCGAGGTCAGGAAAAAGCGCGTGGACTTGCAGAAAGAGGAGGCACGTCTGCAACGACGCCGCGACGCGCTGGACCACAAGATGGACCGCCTGGAAAACCGTGAGCGCAAACTGAATCAGCGCCAGAGCAAGCTGGATAGACTTCGGAACGAATTAGAGGTGATGAAAGAGGAGCGTGTCCGGGAATTGGAGCGCATCTCTCGGATGAGCGTGGAGGAAGCTCGTCAGGTGCTCCTGCAGACGGTGGAGGAGCAGGCCCGGCAGGACATGGCTCGTATGATCCGCCAGGTGGAAGCTGAGGCCCGCGAGGCGGCCGATCAGCGGGCCAGGGAGATCATTGTCACCGCCGTGCAGCGTCTCGCCTCCGAGGAGGTGGCGGAAACCACGGTATCCATGGTTCCTTTGCCCAGCGACGAGATGAAAGGGCGGATCATCGGCCGGGGTGGGCGCAACATCCGTGCTTTTGAGAAGGCCACTGGCGTGGACGTAGTGGTAGATGACACACCGGAAGCGGTGGTCCTCTCCTGCTTCGACCCGGTGCGCCGTGAGATAGCGCGGGTAGCACTCAACAAGCTCATCCTCGATGGGCGCATCCACCCGGCCCGCATCGAAAAGGTCGTGGCCAAGGCCCGGGAGGAAGTAGCTGCTGTCATTCAGGAGGAAGGGGAGAGAGCCATGCACGAGGTGGGTATCCCCAGCTTGCACCCGGAACTTATCCGCCTCCTCGGCCGGCTGCGTTTCCGCACCAGCTATGGACAGAACGTTCTCCAGCATTCCATCGAGACTGCTCACCTGGCAGCGATGATGGCTGCCGAGCTGGGCGCTGACGTGGCCCTGGCCAAAGAGGGTGGCCTGCTCCACGACATCGGCAAGGCGGTGGATCAGCAAAGAGAGGGTGCTCACGCTGCTATCGGGGCGGAGATCGCGCGGCGGTTGGGCAAGTCCGAGGCAATTGTTAATTGTATCGCCGCTCACCACGGAGAAACGGAACCCCAATCACTGGAAGCTATCCTGGTAGAAGCTGCCGACGCTATCTCTGGGGCCCGGCCTGGAGCGCGCCGTGAGTCTCTGGAGACTTACCTGAAGCGGGTGCAGGCTCTGGAAGAGGTGGCTAACTCCTTCAAGGGCGTGGATCAATCCTATGCTATCCAGGCTGGCCGGGAGATTCGCATCATAGTCAAGCCCCAGGACATTGACGACTTGACCGCCATTCGACTTTCCAAAGACATCGCCAAGAAAGTGGAGGAGAGTCTGGAATATCCGGGGCAGATCAAGGTGACCGTGATCCGCGAGACGCGAGCGGTGGAGTACGCGAAATAGCCGCTGAGCGAGAGGTTACATAACAAGTAAGAGGCGCAGAGTCAACGTGACCCTGCGCCTCTGTCATTTCCGTCCTGTCGTGGGTGGCGCGCTCTTTTTATCTAGGCAGATATACAAAGGGGTTGCGCTGCACTCCTTTGTACCGAACCTCAAAGTGCAGGTGGGGGCCAGTGGAGCGGCCAGTACTGCCCACGGCTCCGATCAGTGTGCCCTTACCCACTGACTCGCCAGCTTCCACATAGCAGGCATTCAGGTGTGCGTAGTAGGTGATGAAGCCGTTGCGATGGTCAATCACGATCAGGCGGCCATAGCCCAGTTTGGTCCATCCGGCGAAGGTGACGAACCCGGAGTCGGCGGCGTAAACTGGCGTCCCGGCGGGCGCGCCAATGTCGATGGCCCGGTGCTGGCTCCAATAACGTTGGGTGACGTACCCGCTCGTCGGCCAGCCGAAAAGCCCGGTGCCGCGCTCGACGTTATCCGGGACTGGCCCCTTCCAGGCGGAGATGTAGCGGGCGACGTAGGGTTTTTCACCGCCGGGGATGATGAGATGCTGGCCGAGCACCAGCTTGTATGGCTCGGTCAGGTTGTTGTACTCGCATTCGGTGATGGCTGAGACGTCTACCTTGTATTTTTTGGCGATGCTCTCTAGCGTATCCTTTTCCTGGACGGTGTGGTAGACCCCATCCACAGGCAGGATATTGAGAATCTGGCCAGGCATCAAGAAATCGGGGCTATCTTCCAGGCTGGCATTGGCCCAGACGATGGTCTCCCCTTGCAAGCCGAATCTCGCGGCGATGCCCAACACGGTATCACCGGATCGCACGGTGTAGGTGATCACCTCACGGCGCGGTCGGTCGGGAATGGTGGTATGGGGTACGGGGGCGCGAACCAGGGCCTGTGTGGTCACTACCCGCAGGCTACCCCGGTCGGCCAGGGGGATGCGGGTCCGTTCTCCCAGATAAGGGGCCGGTGTGGGGGTTGGCAGGTCAGCGACGGCGCGCGGTAGTTCTATTCCCTTCAGGGAAAGCGCAAAGGCGACGAGCAAGATCACCGCCAGGTGCGCGGCATAGCGGGAGACGAATCCTTCTCGGCCCCCACTGATCCAACGCACTGCCTTCGAACGCCAGGCCCGCCAGCGGGCCAAAGCGACCGGCGTTTCCGCCATAGTCGTCAGTCTCCTAGAAAGTAAGTATCGAGACGGTACGGTCCCAATCGCCCGTATTATACTACAATCCACTGTTTTGTCCAGCCAGTGTATTCCCGGCAGCCTGGACATCTTCCACGTGTTTCAGGGCATTGGCCTCGCTGCTTATCGCTTATCGCACCAGAGAGGGGCATCAGTTTTTCCTTACTGACTTGACTTTGACGGCAGGTTATTGCAGACTTCTTCTACCGGACACCTTTTCACAACAAAGCCACCGGAAAATCACCCAGACAAGCGACTGACTGCAAGCCCCTCGCTTCGCAGATGGTCTGTGATAGCTTGCCTATGCTTTTAGGTAGTGGTTACATGGTAAGTGATATGGCCAGATTGTACTCGGCGATGTACCATTTGGTGACCATGTGATGAAAAGCGTCCGATTTGGAAAACGACAAGGTCTTGCGGACGAAGCGAGCCAACCGCTGACGCAAGGTGTTGTACCAACGCTCCATGTGGGCTGTCTCGCCACTTTCCTTGCCCACGCAGTGGTGCGTCCCTTTAGGAAAGACCTTCTGGTACGCTTCCCAGAAATCGCTGAAGGTCAGACACTTCTTGTACTCATCAGGAATTTTGTTCCACAAGCGTCGACAAGTCTTTTCACTACGGTCGCCGATGACAAAGGCCACAATCTGGCGCGTCCGGCGACAGATAGCCGTCCACAGCCAACGTTTTCTGCTCTTTTTCAACACAAACGACCAGAGTTCATTGAGTTCGAGCACATCATCGGCCCTGGCGGGCAGCAACGTGTCCTTGAGGTTGGGTAAAGCGCGCACGATGTCTCGGATCCAGCGAGCAACCGCTTGCCGGGCAATGTTGAAGATGCGTTCCAGACCACGCATACTAGCGCGTTCCTTGTAGGTCCGCATGATCGTCTCTTTCTCATCTTCTGTGTGAACGCGCTTGGGCTCCAACACTCGATAGGCACCGCAATCCTTGCAGTGGTACTGTTGATTCCCGCATTTGTTGGTGCCGTTTCGGACAATGTTTGTGCTGCCGCAAACGCGGCAGTGGTAGGTGATGGTTACTTGGATCATGATCTACCTCCGCCCATGAGATTTTCACTGCATCTTTATGATACACCATCACTTACTTTTTTACCACTACCGCTTTTATTTGTATCCAGTACTGGCAGGATTGTTTTGGGGTTACTACTCACCCGCTCCCGCTGGATTGTCAAATCCAGCGGTTCAGTGGGCAGAACCTGGCGAACTTGGCTGCTTCTAGCTTGCAAAGAGCCGTTTTTCGTCGCAGGGGGGCTTGGATCTGGCGATCCAAGCTGAGCAGGGTGAGTAGTTACGTTTTGGGATACGAGTTGAAATGACTGGAGAGGAGAGAATAGATGTTCACTTGCATTCTGCTTGCCATTGACGGTTCCACGCATTCCGAAATAGCTACTCGTTACGCTTGCGATCTAGCCAATCGTTACCAAGCGAGGGTTTATGTGCTCTACGCCTACGCGCCCATTCCTGAGTGGGTAGGCTACTCTGAATCTAGCGCCCTTATTGCTCGACGGACCCAGGCGGGCGAGGAGATACTGGACAAGGCGATAGCGACATTGCGAGAAGCTGGGGTAGAAGCCGAACCTGAGCTCATGGAGGGGCCGGCCGCCGAAGCTATCCTGGCCGTCGCTCGGACCCTGGAATGCGATCTGATTGTTATGGCCAGCCGGGGACGGGGGCAGATGAAAGAATTGCTCCTGGGCAGTGTGAGCCACAAGGTAGTTAGCCACGCGCCTTGCCCGGTGCTGATCACACGGTAGCCCCGGAGCTGTGGCCGAGATGTTGGTCTCTGATTTTCGGGTGGGCTTTTATTGTGCCGGTCCGATTGTCACCCGATCCAGGATGAGATGATCGGCTACATTTCCGACATCCTCGCGTACGGACAGACGCTCTTGGGTCACCCAATAGTACCAGCCAATCTCAATCTGATAGGCTCCCGGCGGAGCGTTCGCTGGAATATCCAAGGTATGCCGATCTAGGATGATCTCACCAGGGGACCATAGGGTGGTCGGATAGGAACGCCAGCCAGGTTCGCTGTCGTCTTGTGCCCACAGTGGACCGCTGGTCGCCGGGTTGTACGGCCCCAGCAGGTGGGTGAATACTGTGTACGAGAGCCGCATCGGGGCCAGGTCCTGCCAATAGAGGGTGAGATCCATTTTACCTCCGGCCGGGTATGTCGTGGTGTCCAGATCGTAGCCCAGCAATCGGATTTGTCCCTCCCACGTGGCTTGACGGGGGTACTGTGGGCTGATCTGGGCCGCAGTGCCGGCCGGCACACGGAAAGCCAGGAAGTAGGGCGCTCCATACTGATCTGGTCCCTTAGCGACGATACTACCCGTGGGATAAGCAGCCGCCAAGCGGTCCAGCGAGGTCTTGTCTTCGCCAGGGACGATGATATAGGTGACATTGCGTGCTGGGGAAGCAGGCAATACCAATGCCCGCCGCCCGTTGAAGGCCTTCATCCCTGGCCGGATGCCCGAGGCGAAAACTACACTCTGGTGATCAGCAGGCACAGGAGAGAGATATATCTGCTCGTCTGGCGGAAGTTGGCCTACATACTCGCCAATAGCAGCCTGCCCTGCTTCCATACGGGTGAAGAGCGTTGGGTCTCGCCCCCAGACGAGGAAGTAGTCGCGGTAGACCAGCAAGCCACTGAGCGCGAATCCTCCGATCAGCACAAGAGCTGCGCTAGTCCGCAAGCGATGGCGCCAGAGCAAGGAGAGACGGGCAGTCACTTGCTGGATAGCGCTCCACAGCCACAGGGCACCAGCAGTAACCAGCAGGGCCACTGCCGGTGTGTCGCCGATGGCCCGCTTAAAATTGGAGCCATATTTGGCCAGCACCGCCGGGGCGAGCATCACTGCCAACCAGGTGAGCAAGAACGGATACAGCGGCCGTCGGAGGCGCAGCAAACTTACGCCCAAGCCCATCAGGAATAAAGCCGAAAGGAACAGGTTGAGCGCGGGCCGACCAGCCAAATTGTAACGCGGATCGTCCTCCCCCCGCACGTTAAACATCAATAGATTCTCGACCAGCTTCGTTGCCAATGTGCGCGCTTCCTCAGAAACCTTTTCCTCGCCCGTACCTACCACCAGCGTCTGCCCGATGCGCAGACTGGCGCTACCAGGATGGCGCAGAAAGTAGAGTCCTAGTGGGGCGAAGACCAGCAATCCAACGGCGAACAGCAATATCAGATTAAGCAGATGTCGGCGGAGGGATAATCGAGCCAGCACAACATGGTATAAGACCATGAGCAGTACCAATATCGGTACCGCGCGAGCGGCCTGGTAAGTATATAGACTCAAACCCAGGAAAATTCCCGCGCCGACATAGACTCGGCGGCTGCCAGTGCGCAGCCCGCGCCAAGTAAGATAAAAGGTCATCGTCTCGCACAGGGGAACGAGGATAGCCCGTAACCCCATGCGGCTGAAGGTAAGGTCCCAGTAGGAAATAGCCATACCAAAAGCGGCCAACAGCCCACCCCAGCGCGCCCAACCGTCCTCTTCGGAGAACAGTTCCTGGGCCAGGAGGTAGGCGGCGGGGACGGTGAGGATACCAACCAGGGCCGAAGCCACGCGAATGGCTGTCGGCCCAACACCTATTACTAAGAAACAGGCCGCGACCAAATAGCTGAACAGAGGCTCGCGTCCAAAGTTGGACTCGAAAAAGATGGGGTACTCCTCGCCACGGACGATGCGTAAGGCATCCACTCCATAAGCGGATTGGTCATAGTTACAGCCTGGCGGCAGTTCGTGAATATGATACAGTCTGAGGAAAGCAGCGAGGATGATTATCCCGATCAGCAGGGCTAGCCGGAGTCTCGGCGACGGGCTCTGGATTGATCTTTCGTGGATCATGGGCATTTGCACATGCTGTACCTAAACCACCCGCGTGGCGAAAAGTTCCGACAGGCGCTCACGCTGTTGAGCAGAGAGACCCCTCTTACCCAAGCCACGCAGATATGGTTTGAGCTTCTTGTAAGGCAGCACCGGGATGGACGACTCGGAGATGGACAATTCTGCCTTGTCGTTGGTGAAGACTATCAGTGGCTGAACCTTGACGGCCTCCTCTGGCACGTGATTGGCCAGGAATGCGGCCATCTCTTGCGCCTCCGTCTGGGCCGCGCGGGTGGGATTGCCTACAGCCTCCTGCCCGGAGAAGCCCAGGAAGCGGGCGGCACTGAATTTCTGGTGCCACCGGTCGGCCTGACAGGTGATTTGCCCCTCCTGGTGCTGGACGCGCAACACGAAGAGGCCGGGTGGTCCTAACAGCACGTGGGGCGCGGGCAGGTAGAAGCTGTACAACTCAAAGCGGTTATCCAGTCCCTTGAGCGCCTTCTCCAGCACCTCGTCTGGTCGTGGCCTTTGCACCCAGCGTTTCGTGTGGTACAGTCCGATCTGGGACAGGAGCAACCCCATCAGCAGGCAAGCGAGGGATATGCCGATCCACTGGGGCCTGGTGAACGAGATGACCAGGCCCAATCCCAATACCGCCATCCCGCCCAGGCTGGCCCACTGACCGATACGCGCTCTGAGCTTGACGTGTTTTTCGTTGCGGATGATTTTCATGCTCTGTCCTCTTTCTCAGGGCACGTATCTGCCCAGCACCAGGCAGGCGTTCTGCCCGCCCAGACCAAAGGAGTTCGACAGGGCGATGTTGACCTCGGCCTGTCGAGCCTGATTGGGCACGTAGTCCAGATCACACTCTGGATCGGGAGACTCGAGGTTGATCGTGGGGTGGATGATGCCCTGTTCGATAGTCAACGCGCAGACGATGGCCTCAATAGCCCCTGCCGCAGCCAAATCGTGACCAATCATGGATTTGGTGGAGCTGATGGGCACCTTATAAGCATAGTCGCCGAACACTTTTTTGATGGCCCTGGTCTCGATGATGTCGTTCAGCGGGGTGGACGTGCCGTGGGCGTTGATGTAGTCCACCTCGGCCGGGGTAATGCCCGCGTCCTCCAACGCCCAGCGCATGGCTCGTATCGCGCCCGTGCCCTCGGGGTCAGGCGCGGCCACGTGGAAGGCGTCGGACGAGGCGCTGTAGCCCAGCACTTCGGCGTAGATGTGCGCGCCGCGTTTCCGGGCGTGGGGCAGGCTCTCCAGAATCATCAGCCCGCACCCCTCGCCGATGATGAATCCGTCGCGGTCCTTGTCGAAAGGACGGCTGGCTCGTTCCGGCTCGTCGTTGCGGGCGGAGAGGGCGCGCATGGCGATGAAGCCGGCGAAGTTGGCGAAGTGGATCATCGCCTCGACTCCGCCACAGATCAGCACGTCGGCCGCGCCCCGGCGGATCACCTCCGCTGCCTCGCCGACGGACTGAGTGCCGGTGGCACAGGCGGTGGTGATGGTGTTGATATACCCTTTCGCCTGAAAAGTCTGGCTCACGTGATGGCTGGGCATGTTGGGCAGAGCAGCGGTCAGGCCAAATGGACTGACCCGCGCTAATCCCTTCTGGCGAAAGGTGTCTATGCTCTCCACCGCTTTCTCGAAGCCGCCGATGGTGCAACCAATGAGCACGCCCACCCGCTCCTCGTCCACGAATGGCCGGGATAACTGCGCATCAGCGACCACCTCCTGTGCCGCGGCAATAGCCAGTTGAGAGCAGCGGGCCATCCGCCGCGCCTCTTTGAAATTCATGTAGTTCTTGGGATCGAAGCCCTTTACTTCGGCGGCGATGCGCACCGGGAACTCGCTGGCGTCGAACAGAGTAATAGTCGCCACGCCCGACTTGCCAGCGATCAGCCCCTCCCAGGTTTCGCGCACAGTCAAGCCCAGGGGAGTGATGGCTCCAAGACCGGTGATGACTACACGTTGTTCATCCGGGCGTTCTCTGGGCATCTGATTTCTCCTCCTTCGCGTCGGTGGCAGACAATCAGTACTTGAGAAAAGTCGGTGCTGCTGCCGCGTCGCCTGGACGTGAACGTCCAGGCTGAGCAGGCGAAGAGTGCTGAAGCACCCTTCGCCAATGTGGACGGCGGCTCCGAGGCCACCACAGCCTG
>JAGGZG010000098.1 GCA_021162125.1 Anaerolineae bacterium | reverse complement strand
GTACTTGAGAAAAGTCGGTGCTGCTGCCGCGTCGCCTGGACGTGAACGTCCAGGCTGAGCAGGCGAAGAGTGCTGAAGCACCCTTCGCCAACGTGGACGGCGGCTCCGAGGCCACCACAGCCTGCTTCAGGCGGTTCTCCACAAAGGAAGAAAATCTGTACGTAGCAGAATGCTCCGAAGTTGGCACGGTTAGCCAGGGATATACTGTTGAGGAGGCTGTTGCCAATCTGAAAGAAGCCACAGAACTTTATCTGGTGGAGACTGGGATAGTGGAGGAAGATGTTCGCACCTCTCTGGAACAGGTTAAGGGGCTGATCGAGAAACTTCGGGCGAAAGTTAGTGAGAGATGACCAAGATGCCGATGCTTCGCCTGACAGTCGGCCACGTCTCGAATCAAAGCCGATGTGGTCTATAAAAGCATCCGGCCAAGCAGGGTGGGAGCGTGGCACGCAAAATTTGGCCGAAGTTTAAGCGTAGCGGGGAAATGGAAGACGAACCGGCGTATCGCAGCGTCCTGGACGTGGGAACGACGTGGGTCAAGACGCTGGTCGTGGCCGAGCAGGATGGTGAGGTGCGGGTCATCGGCCGGGGGCGGGCGCACCATCGCGGGGCCTTCGCCGCCAACGGCAAAGTCGCCGACGCGAATGTGTTGGCTGTGGCTTGCGAGGCGGCCCTTTGCCAGGCCGAGGACATGACCGAAGAGACCACCGGCCGCAAAATCGTCCCCGACACGGCGGTCATTGGCGTGCCCGCCCGCTGGCTGACCGTGGCCAGTCAGACTTTCGCCCTCCGCCGTCCTCGCCCGGAGACCAAGATTGAGGAGGGTGAGGTGGAACGGGTTGTCTCTCGCGCAGGGCGCCTGGCCTTTCAGGATGTCACCACCCGGCGGACGAACACAGCCACGCCTCTGGTGGTGGATGCCTCGCTGGTCTCCCTGACGGTGGACGGCCACCGAGTGACAGACCCGGTCGGCTTTCGAGGGGGAGAACTGGGGGCTACGGTGTGCGTGGCTGCCGCGCCGGACGAGGCACTGTCGGCCTTGCGCGCCCTGGCGGAGGCCCTGGAGCTGGAGCCGCCCCGTTTAGTCGCCGAGCCACAGGCCGTGGCCCGCCAGCTTGGCCGTGATGGAATCGTGCTCGACGTCGGCGGCGCGACTACCGGCGTCTTCCTGATGCGCTACGGGAGGTTGCTGGCTGCGGACACCATGCCCCTGGGCGGAGATGGGTTCAGCCAAAGCCTGGCCGCCGTGTTCAATCTGACTGGCCGCCAGGTGCAGGCCCTGCGGCGAGCCTACGAAGAAGGGCTGTTGGCCGCGGAGGATGCGGTCCAGGTGCAGGTGGCGCTGAATGACACGATACAGAGCTGGTTGCGTGCAGTGGAGGGTTGCCTAGCGCGGATGGCCGGCGCGGACGATCTGCCGCATCAAATCTACCTGTGCGGCGGGGGCAGTCGCTGGTCCGACGTGCTGGACGCAGCGCGTGCCCACCCCTGGATGCGGCGTTTACCCTTCGCCCGATACCCGCAGGTTCAGCGCCTGGACCCAGTGCAGTTTCCCCACCCGGTCAACGACACGGGACGACTCTGGGACGTGGAGGAGAGCGTAGCCCTGAGCCTGGCCTGCTGGCCAACGCAGCTTGATGAGGGTCCGGTGGAACGGGCGCTGGCCACACTGAGAAAAGGGGTACTGGAATAGACGCCTATGCAGCAGATAATTTACCTGGAAGTTGACGACGACATTACCACAATCCGTAACCGGCTGGAGTGGGCGCAGGCACCGCGAGTCTTGCTGGTGATCCCACGCGGCTGTCCGGCCCTGCACCGGCCGCTGGACTTCAAGCTCCTGCGCCGTCAGGTGGATGCTCTGGGAATTGAAGTGGCTTTGGTCAGTAAGGATCCAGTCGTCCAGGACCTGGCCTACGAGCACAAGTTCAGCATCTTTTCCACGACTAAACGTGGCCAGCGCGCCCGCCGCTGGCGAAAAGCGGGCGAGGGCGAGATACTCAGGCCGCCTGCCCGTCCCCAGCCTCGCTGGTCGTTGGGGTCTGCTTTGGAAAAGAATCCCTCCTTACGGCGGGCTTTACGGGTGGCGCGCCAGGTACTGGCTAGTGGAATCTTTCTGATTGTAGTGGGAGTATTGATTCTGGGAGCTTATCTCGTCGTCCCTGGTGCTAAAATCGTCCTGATGCCGGCCAGCGAGGTAGTCAGCGTGACAGTGCCTCTTACTGCCTCACCAACGGTGGAGGCCGTGGACGTGGAACAGTTGCTACTGCCGGCGCGAATCGTCGAAGCGCGCGTCGAGGGTCGGGCGCAGATTCCCACCACCGGCACAAAGGACGCTCCGGATGCTCCCGCGACTGGCACGGTAGTTTTCATCAACCGCTCGGCAGTCTCGGTGACTGTGCCTAAGGGAACCGCAGTCTCCACCTCAGCGGGCACGCCCATCCGCTTTCTCACTCTGGAGGACGTTACCCTGCCGCCTACGGTGGGGGGCATCGCCCGGGTGGGTGTCCAGGCGGCGGAACCCGGACCCATCGGGAATGTGGGAGTGAATCTCATCAACCGTGTCGAGGGGCCGATGGCGGTGAAGGTGCGTGTGACCAACGACGAGCCTACTGGCGGGGGCACGGTCAAACAGGCGAGCATGGTTACCCCGGCCGACAAAGAACGATTGCGGGCCGCACTCCTCCAGCAGCTTCAACAGAAGGCCTACGCCGCTATGACTGAGGAATTGAGCGAGAGCGAGTTTGTGCCCGCCGAGTCGCTGCAAGTGGAACTCATCCTGGTCGAGAACTACGATAAGTTCGTGGAGGAAGTGGCGGACACGCTAGGTCTGGAGATGCGGATCGTCGTCAGTGGGGTGGTCATTGACGAGGCGGACGCTGAGCCCCTGATGCTGAAGATGTTGCACGGCCAGGTACGAAGCGGGTTTGATCTGTTGCCCGAAACGATCCATCTGCAGCGTGGGCAGGTGATCGGCGTGCGCCAGGAGGACCGGGCGGTTCAGTTCGTCATGGAAGGTACCGGTGTGATGGCCGCTCACCTGGACGTCTCGCTCATCCAGGAGGCCATCCGTGGCCAGACGGTCGAGTTCGCGCAGGACTACCTGCGGGCCAACGTTCCGCTGCGTGCCGAGCCACAGGTGACCCTCTCGCCAGAATGGCTGCCGGGGAAACGCATTCCCTGGCTGCCGTTGCGCATCAACGTTGTTGTGCAAGCGGGAGAATAGGAATTATGCTCAGCTTTGACTCTCCAGAACGTGAAACGTGAAGCCGTGAAACGTGATTCGCGCGCTTTACGTTTTACGTCTTACATCTCATCGGCAGGTAAAAGGGCGGGATCTGATGGGGAGTGGTGGGAGTAAAGGTGACATGAAGAGAATGGACACGCGCGTGCTGGCTCTGGACTTAGGGGAGAGGCGGATTGGGGTGGCGATCAGCGATCCTACCCGCACCCTGGCCCGTAGCCTGTGCGTGTTGGAGCGACGCTCGCGTCAAGAGGACTTTGCCGCCATTGCTGCACTGGTGCGTGAGCACGGGGTTGGGCTGGTGGTCGTAGGCCACCCGCGCAGCCTGGATGGGACGATAGGCCCACAGGCCCGACGCGTGGAGCGTTACGCAGATGCGCTGGCCAAGACGCTGCCCGTGCCGTTGATCCTCTGGGATGAGCGGCTGTCTACCTTCACCGCCGGGCAGTTGATGATCGAGGCCGGACGGTCGGCCCGGAAGCGGCGAAAGCGGATAGACGCGGTCGCCGCTGCGGTCATCCTCCAGGATTACCTGGATGCGCAGGCGGCAGATCGTGCGGGCTCCGGCTGAAGGAGGTATGCATGCCCGTCATTGACTTTCACATCCACATCGCCCGGCCGGAGCATTATCAGCCCTGGGTGATTGAATGGATGCAGAGCGTTGCCCCGCCGGACCTCCTGGAGAACTTGCGGGAAACCGTGACCCCGTCCGGCATACAAGCCATGCTCGCTGCTAACGGTGTGGACTACGCCGTCGCCCTGGCCGAGATCAGTCCTATCACCACTGGCGTGACCGATAACGAGTACGTCGCCGAATTCTGCCGGGACATTCCACAGCTCATCCCTTTCGCCAACATCAACCCCTTCCTCACCGCTCGTCCGGCGGAGGAACTGGCTCGTTGCGTGCAGGAGATGGGTTTTCGTGGGCTGAAGATGTATCCCACTTACCAGTACTTTTACCCCAACGATCCGCTGGTGTATCCCATCTACGCCAAAGCACAGGAACTGGGCGTCCCTGTGATGTTTCACACTGGCTCCTCGGTCTTTCGTGGGGCGCGACTGAAGTACGGGGACCCGCTTTGCTTCGACGACGTAGCGGTGGACTTTCCTGAGTTGACCATTGTGATGTCACACTCTGGTCGGGGGTTCTGGTACGACCGTGCAGCCTTCCTGGCGCGGCTACATCCTAACGTGTACATGGAGATCGCCGGATTGCCGCCGCGGAAGCTCCTCACCTACTTTCCCGATCTGGAGCGTCTGGCCGATAAAGTGCTCTTCGGCTCGGACTGGCCCGCGCTGCCCAGTCTGGCGGGAAACATCGCTGCCATCCGCGAATTGCCCCTTAGCGACGCGGACAAGGAGAAAATCCTGGGCGGGAACGCGGCGCGCATCCTGGGCCTGGCCTAATGAGAGAACGGTAGCTTGATGGTGAAGGTAGTGCCTACCTCCACTTCGCTTTCTACCTCGATGGTGCCACCGTGCTTGGTTAAGATGTTGCGGCAGACGTACAGGCCCAGGCCCGTACCCTCGCCCCGGGGCTTGGTGGTGAAATAAGGTTCGAAGATTTTATTCAGGTTCTCGGCGGGGATGCCGCAACCAGTATCCGCGAAGGAAATATGCACCTCGTCGCCTACCCGGCGTGTGCTGACTGTTAGCTTGCCTTCGTAAGGGGTGGCCTGGGCCGCGTTAACGATCAGGTTCAGGAAGACCTGTTCCATCTGGCTGGGGTCAATGGAGATGGGCGGGAGACTGTGGTCGAAATGGCGCTCCACTGTGATCCCCCGCTTGGTGAGCAGGTAACTGGTGAAGGTCAGCGATTCCTCGATTATCTGGTGAATATCCGTGACCTCGCGGGTCAGCGGTGCCCGACGCGAGTACTCCAGCAGATTCTGGGCCATCTCGCCGATGCGTTTGCTCTGCTTGATGATGCGCGCCATGTCCTGAGCTACTTGCCGGTTCTCGGTCCCCAACTGGCGCTGAATCAGCGCGGCCTGCATGGTGATCACGCTCAACGGGCTCTTGATCTCGTGGGCGAACTCGGCGGCCAGCTCGCCCAGGAGGGCCAGCCGCTCGGAGCGGGTGAGTTGTTCTTCGAGCTGTTCCGCCCGTTCCAGGGCCGGGCGCTGCACTTCCTCCAGTCGTCTGAGTTTGGCCTCGACAGTGATCAGTAAATCCTCGCGCTCGAAGGGCTTGACCAGGTAGTCGTCCGCGCCCAGTTGCTTGCCCAAGCGCACATCCTCCTTCTCACTTTTGGCGGTGAGAAATATGAAAGGGATGGTTACCCATTCCGGTTGCTTGTGCACCGCCTCGTAGAAATCGTATCCATCCATGTAAGGCATCATGATGTCCGAGACGATTAAGTCGGGGCGCTGTTCTTGAAGTACGGTCAGGGCTTCCTGCCCGTTGCTGGCGGTCAACACCTCGTAGCCTTCCACTTCCAGGATGTCCGCAATTCCCTCCTGGACGGCGAGGTCGTCCTCTACAATCAGAATTCGCTTGGTGCCCATAGCACTCCTCCCCATTGAAACCCCATTCCCCCGCCTGGCGAATAAAGAGCCGGAATCTAACCTCTAACCTCTAATCCATGTCCAACAGACGCTTCACCACGTCGGCCAGAACTTTGCCGGAGAAAGGCTTGGTCAGGAACTCGTTGGCACCCAGAGTCAGTGCGTGCTCGGCCCTGGCTTCTTCCCACCCGCTGAGCACCAGGACGGGCAAATCACGGGTTGCCGGATCGTCCCGTAACTGGTGCAGCACTTCGTACCCGTCCAGTCCGGGCATGGCCAGGTCCAAAACGAGGAGGTCGGGCTTGAGTGAAGAGATGCGCTTCATGGTCTCCAGCCCGTCGCGCACCAGTTCGACCTGGAACTCCGCTGCGCTCAGGAAACGTTCCACCACTTCGCCGATTATCGGATCGTCATCGGCCACGAGCACGAGCGGTCGCACCGCCGGCGCAGCGCTGGGCACGGGCAGCAGGACGGTGAACGTACTGCCCATACCCTCCTCGCTCTCCACAAAGATGTGCCCGTTGTGCAGGTCGAGGATTTCCTTGACGATGGGCAGTCCCAGGCCGGTGCCTGGAATACCCAGATTCTCCACTTTGCCCCGGTAGAAGCGGTCGAAAATGCGCTCCCGATCCTCCGCCGGGATGCCAATTCCGGTATCCGTCACGCGGATAGCGACCCACATCCCATCTCGCACCCCACCGAGCGGCAGCGTCAGGGTTCCTTCCCCCTCTTCGCCTTCTGCCCCCTGTACCACGTGAGCTGTTCCCCGTGTGACCTGTACCTGAAAAGCGGAGATGTGCACCGTACCCTTCTCTGGGGTGTAGTTCAAGGCATTGCTCACCAGGTTGGTCAACATCTGGATAATCTGATTGCGGTCGGCCTCGATGAGGGGCAGGGATGGGGCTACCTGCGCACTGAGGTCAATGGCTTTGTTTTCGGCCTGCGGCTGATGGATGCTTAGCACACTTTCCACGATCTCGTCCACCGCTACTAGTTTTCGTTGGGGGGGTGTCTCTCTAGCTTCCAGGCGCGAGAGGCTAAGGATGTCCTCGATGAGCATGCTCAGGCGATTGCTCTCTCGCTCGATGATCTCCAGGTAGCGGGCTCGCTTCTCCGCCTTCCCATTCTTGAGCAGGGAAACGTACATTTTGATGTTGGTCAGCGGGGTGCGCAGTTCGTGGGAGACGTTGGACACGAACTTGGACTTGAGGCGGTCCAGCTCGCGCAAGCGGGTGATGTCGCGCAGGACGGTCACGTTGCCCATCACGTGTCCATTCTCAGTGAGGATGGGCGCGGAGCGAGCTTGCAGGATCAGCTTTTCTAATTTTTGATAGCGTTCACATCTGGCGCACTGAAAGGTGTCCGATCCGGCGTCGGCGGGCAGGTGAACGTCCGCGCATTTTGTGCCTGGCACGAGCCAGCACTGGTATTCTGGTCGCTGCCAGGCTGGGCAGTCCTCGCAAGTGCATTGAAAGTCCTCCCAGCAGTGAGTGCCCGGGGTCTGTTGCGGGCGCGGTACTTCCAATTCGACGGTAATAGCTTCCGTCGGTCGCTGAGCTATTGTCCGGGCCAGGAAGCGTAGAATGCCGTATACGTCCTTGTCTTCGGCGATGCGTTTGCCCTGCAGGTCCTTCAGACGAGAGCCCAACAATTCTTCGGCGCGGGGATTGGCCATCCTCATCCGGCCATACCCATCGGTGACGATCAGCCCATCGGCCACGCTGTTCAGGATGGCCTCGATCTCGCGGTTGGCTTTGCGCAGTTGCTCGCTGATCTCCCGCTGAATGCGCTCTCTCTCGAACAATTCCTCTATGGCCAGGTTCAGGTCTCGCGTGCGCTCGGCCACCCGCGCCTCCAGCTCTTCGGCGTGAGCTTGCTCCGTCTGATATAGCGCCGCGTTCTCGATGGCTACCCCTACCGAGGCGGCGATAGAGGACAGCAGTTCCAGGTCCTCGTTGGTGAACTGGCCACCAATCTTGTTCAGCACCTCGATGGCCCCGATGGGCTGTCCACGGACGATCAGGGGCACGCACAGGATGGAGCGGGTGACAAACTCCATCTTCTCATCCACTTCGGAGTAGAAGCGGGGGTCCCGGCTCACATCGGGCACGATGTAAGGCCTGCCTTCCTGTACGACCGCGCCGACCACGCCTGTCCCGGCCGGCACCCGCATGTTGGAGATCATCTGCCATTCGTCGTGTTGCAGTGAAACACGGAACACCAGATCACCGGTCTCCTCGTCCACCAGCAAAACCGAGCCCGCCTCCACGTTGAGAATCTGATTGACCCCCTCCATCGTGCGCGCCAGCAGGCTATCCAGGTCCAACGTAGAGGTCACCGCCCGCCCGATTTCGTTGAGGGTGGCCAGTTCCTGGGCGCGCCGGGTGGCAGCCTGATAGTGCTGCGCGTTCTCCAGGGCGATGCTCATCTGATGAGCGAAAGCGGTCACAGCCTGCACATCGGTCTTGGTCAGAAATGGGGCAGCTACAATGAGGACGCCGTACACCTGATCGCCGATGAACAACGGGGCGCAAATCCCGCGCTCGGAGCCGAACATCTCGGCGATCCGGGGCGGCAATTCGGCGGTGATCTCGAATCCGTTGACAAACATTGCCTGAGTGTCAGATATAGCTCGTTGTAGAGCAGGTACCGTTTCCAGGGGAAATTGTTCGCCTATGGGCGACCTGCCGAGCAGTCGTTCGAGCCTGGTCTGGTCATCGGGCTCCAACGTGAGATGGCTCAACGTCCAGTGTTGCCGGTCTCCGTCCAAGACGACCACACCGGTCTTGATGCCCTCTTGGCCCAGTGTGCGGCCCATAACTGCGAATACGTCCTGCGGGGTGTGAGCGCGCTGCATGGCTAGGGCTGCGGTGTTCAGGGATTCCAGCAGGCTTTCGACACGCTTGCACTCGGTGACGTCACGCGCGTAGATGCAGGTCACTGCCCGCCCCGGTTGCTCCTCCCAGGTGTGGGTGGTGATCTCAACCTCCAGACGTTCGCCGTTCCTGGTGATTAGCGCGACCTCGGAGTGAGCAGACGATACCTTGCCCTCCAGACGATGGTCGTGAGGGGGCGCGATTTTATCGTGGAACTCGGCCGGAAAAAGCCATCGGACGTCCATACCCGCGAGCCCGTCCAGGGTGTAGCCTGTCAGTTCAGCCGCTCGCTGATTGGCGAAGGTAACGTGTAACTCCTCGTCAATCAAGAGTATCGCATCCTGGGAGAGCTCGGCCAGCATCCGGCAGCGTTGCTCGGATCGCTCCAGAGCGGCGTGTAGCCGCGCGCTCTCGATGGCCATGCCCATCTGCTGACCCACCGCCGTCAGAAAATCACGGTCTCCCACGCCGCAGGGACACGGGCCGCGCCCCAGGGCTGCGAGCAGCCCCTGCGACCGACCACGAGCGAGCAAAGGGATACCCACGTAGCACCGCCAGCCCTGCGCGGCCAGGTGAGCCAGCTCGGGGTAGGGGGATAGGTCATCGGCAAGCAATGGTGCCTCCATCTGAGCGGCCAGGTGGCCCCGCTCGGTTTGCACGTCCACAGCCTGCCAGTTGGCCAACGTCTCCGGTGACACTCCTTGCCGGGCGACGGTGCGGAAAACGGTGCCCGCCTCGTCCCGCAACACGAGCCAGCCTGCTTCCAGGCCCAGCACTTCCTTGAGCACCCGGTCCAGGAGGCATTGCAGCGCCGTCTCCGGGTCCGACGACTCGACCATCGCCTGGACGACGGCGTTGAGCGCGGTCCATCTGTCCGCCGCGCGAATGTCCGTTCGTTGATCGGATAGCAACTCGCTCATGTGTGTGCGACAACTCCGTAACGTGGCTGGGCGGTGAGCAGACTGCTGTCTGCCCGGCGTACTGGCAGAATCATGGTGAACGTGCTGCCCACGCCCACCTGACTTTCTACGACAATTCGCCCCCCGTGCGCTTCTACGATCCCCAGAGCGATGGGCAATCCCAGTCCCACCCCCTGCTGCTCCATTCGTGCCCGGTCCACTTGATAGAAGCGCTCGAAGATTTTGGGTATCTCCGTGGCGGGCAGGCCAATGCCCGTGTCCTCGATTGCCACGTGTACCTCGCCCCTCTCGGCCCAAGCGCGGATGGTTACCCGTCCTCCGTCCCGCTTGGAAAATTTAATAGCGTTATCCAGCAGCCGGCCCAGGGCATTTGCAATGTACGGGGGGTAGGCTTCCACGAATGGCAGGGGTGAGCTCAGGTCCAGTTCGATGGTGACCTGGCGGGCGGCGGCCCGCTGCTGATAGTCGGTGACCAGGGTGCGCAAGATGGGCCGCAGATCCACCGTTTCGTGGGCTGCTTTGACTGTGGCGGCTACCTCGCCGGCATCCAGAGTGACGAGAAAGACAAAATCCTCCACCAGGCTGCCGATGCGATCGCTGCCGCTGCGGATAGCTTCCAGCGCCTCGTGCAGGATTTCGGGTGTCATAAGGGCGGTGTCCTGGAGGAGCAGGCTGGTATAGCCTTTAATATAGGTCAACGGTGTCCGCAATTCGTGGGGTAGGGCGTCGAGAATGGCCTTCCGTAATGCCTCTTTCTCTGTCTCGGTTGCGGCTCGCACCTCGGCCATGCGCTTGAGACGGGCCTCCACTGCCGCCAGTAGATCCTCGGTATCGAAAGGTTTGGTGAGGTAGTCATCCACCCCCAGGCGCTTGCCCTGGCGAATATCCGCTCGCTCGCCTCGCGCGGTAAGAAAAATAAATGGTACCAGTGCCCAACGGGGGTTGCGCCGCACGGCTTCGTAGAATGCGTACCCGTCCATGGTCGGCATGGCAATATCCGATAGGATTAGGTCCGGCACCAGGGTCTCTAACGTTTGCAGGCCCTCTGCGCCGTCGCCTGCTGTCCACACTTCGTAACCGTGTGTCTCCAGGATGTCCTGGATGCCTTCTCGCATGTGAGCGTCGTCTTCAACTACCAGGATGCGGTGGGCCATCGCCGTCTCCTCCTTAATTCGGAAGTGCGATGCACTTTGGAAATACGTCGCACCTTACTCTCTAATTAGATGGCGATGTCTTCCTGCCAGCGCGTCTGTCATTAGGCTGCGGAGCCGTGGACTCGATATGCTGCAAAAGCCAGTTGTCAATGATGTCTTTTCGGAAGCGCCAGTGGGCGCCGATTTTCGCTGCCGGTAACTCGCCACGCTGGGCCATCTGATATATTTTGGCCCGGCTCATCTTGAGATATTCGGCCAGTTCGTCAACGGTGAGAATTTCGGACATTGCTATTCCCCTTCCTGGGCCAATGTCCCTGCCTGACGAAATGTGGAGGGCAAGGGTATTGGCAATTAATATTATATGTTATAAATGGTTACTCGTCAACCAAAGACGTTGATCTCACGCCGCCTCAAAGCAATTCAGTATTCCCTTGCTATGCCGGCCGCGTATGAGAAGCGTGAAAAAATGAGCCGTAAAACGTGATTCGCGAAACGTGACTCTCACGCTTTACGTTTCACGTCCTGGGTCAAAGGTACACATCGGGCCTGGCTCTGTTCTCACATTTTTCATATCGCACTCGGCTAATTGTTACTCGTGGCATATCGTTTGAGAAAATCGGCGATCATCGCTGGAAAGGCCGTAGCATTGAATGGCTTGCTGATGTGGTCTGCGCACCCCGCTTCCGTTGCGCGTCGAATGTCCTCTGGCGAGGTGCTGGCCGTCAGAGCGATGATTGGGATTGCCCGCGTCTCTGCGCGACTTTTGAGCACTTTAGCGGCCATGTAACCGTCGATGTCGGGAAGCTGAATGTCCATCAGGATCAGGTCGGGCCGCTCACAGATGGCCAGGTTAATTCCCTCCTGGGCGTTTTCCGCCAGGAGTAGTTCGTACCCCTGAGGCCTGAGAACGGTCTCAACCAGTCGCCGGTTGAACAGTGCATCGTCTACCAGCAGTATTTTTTTGTGAGCCATTGTCTCTCCTTTGAAGATTTCACAAAGTGATTATGTGCGGATCGCGCCTAGGTGCAACCATTGAGCAGGCACCGGACTTTACGCTGTATATCTGGACGGCTTACTGGCTGGCGGAGGTAATCGTCCGCGCCACTTTCAATCGCTGCTGCTGGGGGCTGGCTCGCGGTAGTAATCAACAGGATTTTCAGGGGCTTGACCGGGGATCTGTTTTTCATAATATGGCAGACTTCAGGGATCCGCGGGCCAGCCAGGTCTGCATCCAGGATGACCAGGTCGGGTTTGAACATCGCTAATTGCAGGCCAGCCTCGATGCTATCAGCGGCGGTAATGATCTCGTATGGGCTTTCACTCTCTCGCAAACTGTTCACAATGAACCCGACTAGCTGTACATCATCGCCGGCCACCAGTACCCGGCGAGCGTCGCTGCCGAAGAAATCGTTGCGGATGGGCATCCCGCTTTGCTCGAGAAAGGTGCGGAAGTCGCCCTTGCGAATGCGATAGTGCCCGCCGGGCGTGGTATAGGCTTTCAGTTTGCCATTTTTGACCCAACGAAATACTGTCACTGGTGATACCTGGCAGTAGCGCGCTACATCGCCCGTAGTCAATAAATCGTCATCCATGTGTAACCCCCTGTCTGGTCACGAGGCGGGAGAGGGAGAATATCCGATGTTTGTTTAATGTTAGTAGCGAATGCAATCCTTGTAACATTATAGCAGAAAAGGTCAGGGGTGTGCGTAAATCGCTCGTAAAACGCTGTGAATTTTCTGTAAAAAGCAGATGATCGGTCGCGGGAGGCTGTTGACAAATCTGCTGTCAACCGCTATAATTAAGCCAGTTACGGGCGGTTAGCTCAGCTGGATAGAGCGCCAGTTTTACACACTGGAGGTCACAGGTTCGAACCCTGCACCGCCCACCTACAAGCCGGGGCGACCGCTCCGGCCAACATACGCAATGGCTGAGATGGAGACAAGTACGCCGTGCTTAGCTCACAGAGAGTCGCCGGATGGTGGAAGGGCGATAGTTCGAGGCGGCGGAAATCCCCTCCGGAGCCGCCGGGCGGAAATCGTTTATGAGAGTATCAGTACTTGGGAAAAGTCGGTGCTGCTGCCGCGTCGCCTGGACGTGAACGTCCAGGCTGAGCAGGCGAAGAGTGCTGAAGCACCCTTCGCCAATGTGGACGGCGGCTCCGAGGCCACCACAGCCTGCTTATGAATTTTAACAAATTAGTTCAGATATAGTATAATCAGGGGGAAGCTCTCTAGACGGAGGTGTATGACCATGCCAAAACGATATCGGATTGAGCTAACCCCTGAGCAACGACATGCGCTGGAGCGAGTTCGCGACACTGATCCCCGACCATACATGCGGGAGCGAGCTGCAGCCATTATCAAGGTGGCTGATGGGCAGGCTGCTCGCCAGGTGGCCCAGCATGGGCTCCTCAAGCGCCGAGACAAGAACACGGTGTGCGAATGGGTGCGACGTTACCAGGCTGAGGGATTGAAGGGCTTGCAAATCAAGCCTGGCCGCGGGCGGAAGCCCGCTTTTTTCCCCTCAGCAGGCAACAAGAGAGGCCGCAGCCGCTGAACTCCAGGAAATCGTGCGACGCTCACCCCGACTGTATGGTTTGAAACGGAGCCGGTGGTGGCTGGATGGCCTGCGACAGAAGGTGAGTTGGCTCAACGGCCTCTCGCTGTCTGGGGTCCACAAGATCCTGCGTCGGCTCCAAGTCAGCTACAAGCGTGGACGACGTTACGTCCATTCTCCCGATCCAGCATATGATGAGAAGTTAGCCGTACTCCAGACCATTCGAGAACTGGTGGCCGCAGAGCCGAAACGGTTTGTCCTTTTGTATGAGGATGAGTTGACCTACTATCGCCGCCCCACCGTGGCTCAAGGCTACGCCGTCCGGGGTAGTGATGAGCCCCACGCTCGCCAGGGACTTGGCGCCAATCTGTATCAGCGGATCGCCGCCAGTTTGGATGTGTCATCAGGACGCCTCTTCGCCTGGCAGCGCAAGCATTTCGATCGCTGGACCCTGATCCGCTACTATCGGGCCCTGGAAGCCGCATATCCGGAGGCCGAACTCATCTTTGTAGCTCAGGACAACTGGCCGGTTCACTTTCATGATGATATCCTGACCGCATTGGTCGGCAGCAAGATCGTCCTCGTCCCGCTGCCCACCTACGCCCCCTGGACCAATCCCATGGAGAAGGTGTGGCGCAAACTCTATCAAGAAGTCTTACATCTCCATGACTTCGCAGATCGTTGGGACGAACTGAAGACGGAGGTGGATGACTGGCTGGGCCAGTTTGCTGATGGGTCTACCGAGTTGCTCCACTATGTCGGTTTATGTCCGAACTAATTTTTCAAAGTTCATAAGCAGGCTGTGGTGGCCTCGGAGCCGCCGTCCACATTGGCGAAGGGTGCTTTAGCACTCTTCGCCTGCTCAGCCTGGACGTTCACGTCCAGGCGACGCGGCAGCAGCACCGACTTTTTTCAAGTACTGAGAATATCTATCAGTGATTGGGAGGACAGAGACGTGGTTAAACCTAGAGTGTACGTGACCCGCATCATCCCCCAGGCAGGACTGGAGATGGTGCGCGAATTTTGTGAGGCCGAGGTTTGGGAGGGGGAGATGCCCCCACCCCGCCAGGTGCTCATGGAGAAGGTGAAGGGGGTCGATGGTCTTCTTTCCCTTCTAACCGACCCCATAGACGCGGAGGTCATGGATGCCGCTGGGCCACAGCTCAAGGTGATCTCAAACTATGCCGTCGGATACGACAACATTGACGTCGCGGCGGCCACCGCGCGGGGGATCATCGTCACCAACACCCCCGGTGTGTTGACAGACACCACCGCCGATTTCGCCTTCACCCTGCTCATGGCTGCTGCCCGCCGGGTGGTGGAGGGAATGGACTACGTCCGCGCCGGAAAGTGGCTCACCTGGGGACCTACCCTCTTGCTGGGCCGGGATGTTCACCATGCTACGTTGGGGCTGATCGGCATGGGGCGCATCGGCAGCGGCATGGCGCGGCGGGCGCAGGGTTTCGAGATGCGCGTCCTTTACTACGATCCTTACTGTCCACCGGAAAAGGGTGAAGCCCTCGGTGCTCAGAGCGTGGAGCTCAATACCCTGCTGGCCGAATCGGACTTTGTGAGCGTGCACGTGCCCCTGACACCGGAGACCCATCACATGCTCGGCGTGGAGCAATTCAAGATGATGAAGTCCTCGGCCATTCTGATCAACACCGCTCGCGGCCCGATTGTGGACCCCGACGCGCTCTACGCGGCCCTAAAGAATGGCGAGATCGCCTACGCTGCGCTGGACGTGACCGAGCCGGAACCGCTCCCTGCTGATCACAAGCTCCTGACCCTGCCTAACCTCATCGTCTGCCCGCACATCGCCAGTGCCAGCATCGCCACGCGGACGAAGATGGCCACGATGGCCGCCGAGAATCTGATCGCCGGGCTGAAGGGAGAGATGCCACCCAATCCTGTAAACCCTGAGGTGCTGAAAGGGGAATAGTGTAGGGACGGGGGAACCGTGTCCCGAAAATCAATTACACTGCTCCCCTTTCCCTCAGTTCTCTTATCCCCTGCTCGTCGTAGCCCAGCTCGCGCAAGATCTCGTCGGTGTGTTGCCCCAGCATCGGCGGCGGCAGCCGGTAGGTGATCGAGGTGTGGGAAAAGTGCATGGGATTGCCCAATGAGCGCACTGTTCCGATGAGCGGATGTTCTAACTCGACGATCACCCCGCGATGGAGGGCCTGGGGGTGGGCCAGCGCCTCGTCCACGAAATTGATCGGCCCGCAGGGGATGCCCGCTGCCCCAAAGCGTTCCACCCATACGTCCGCATCCTCACGAACAAAGATCTCCTCCAGCAGCGCGATGAGCTCCTGGCGGTGGGCTAACCGGTCGCTATTGGTGGCGAAGCGGGGGTCGTCGGTCAATGTATCGGCCATGCCCAACACCGCGCAGAATTTTTTCCACAGCCGTTCACTTCCCACTCCCACGATGAAGTGCTTATCGCGGGCGCGGAAGGGCTGGTATGGCACGATGGTGGGATGGGCGTTGCCGAGGCGTGGTGGTCGCTCGCCGGTGGCGAAATAGTTGCCGGCCACGTTGGTCAGCCACGAGATCTGCGAGTCGAGCAAGGCCATGTCGAGAAACTGACCTTCGCCAGTGCGTTCGCGGGCCAGGAGCGAGGCCACAATCGCAAAGGCACTGTAGATCCCGGTGGTCACGTCCGCGATGGGGATGGGGTAGCGGATGGGGTCGCCGTCTACCTCGCCGGTCAGACTCATCAGGCCGGATTCGCCCTGGGCGATGACGTCGTAGCCGCCGCGTTCGGCGTAGGGGCCGGTCGTGCCGTAGCCCGTGATCGAGCAGTACACCAGACGGGGGTTGAGCGCGTGTAGCGTTTCCCAGTCCGCGCCATTCGCCCGGCGCGATGATTGGCGGGGCAGGTTGGTCACGAACACGTCGGCGCGTTCGATCAGGCGGTGCATGATCTCACGGGCGGCTGGCTCTTTGAGGTTCAGCGTCATTCCGCGTTTGTTGCGGTTGGTCGAGAGAAAATACGCGCTCTCGCCCGCCAGGAAGGGCGGTCCCCATCCGCGACTTTGGTCGCCCTTTGGGGGCCGTTCGATCTTGATCACGTCTGCGCCGAGATCGCCCAGCATCATCGTGCAATACGGCCCGGCGAGGGCCTGGGTCAGCTCAATGACCGTGATGTTATCCAGTACTGATCGCATGGATAGCTCCTGTCGGCTCTCGATTTTCGCCGTTCCTCTGTGGAGAAACCCGGTTTCCTCAGCGATATTACTCTATTATTGGAATTTCGTCAAGCCTTCTACGGGCGGGCAGGGCCCAGCACATCCCCGAAACAGGTAGGCCAGCCTCTACGCGCGGTGATCCCCGTGGTGATCAGACAGCCGGAGGCTCTCGTCTCCGCACCTCCCAGACCTCCGATGTCCTGCAAGTCCTCGGAGGTCTCACGTTACTATCCCTCGCGCCTGCCACGAAAAAACTTGACAAAGTCGAGAATTTGGGTTATAATGTGGACAACTTATTTCTTTCAGAAAGAAACAAACCACCGGTTTCTACCCTCTCCTACTGACCGCCTCTTCGTACTGCGGGGAATGAGCAGAGTCTATGAACTTCGTTGGCAACCCCTACTTGATGAAGCAACTGAACCGCTCGGCCATCCTGGGGCTCCTTCGTGAACATGGTCCACTTTCCCGATCAGACATCGCCAAGTTACTGAACCTCAGCCCCCCCACTGTAACCCGCATCGTAAGTCAGCTCATCGCCGAAGGACTGCTGCGTGAGGGTGAAACTACCGAATCCGCGACCAAAATAGGCCGGCCACGCACTCTGTTGCATTTCAATTTCCTGGCCCATATAGTAATAGGGGTGGACGTTGGTGGAGCGAAGACGACCGGTTCCGTTGCTGACTTGCATGGCGATATTCTTTACCGCAAGACGGTACCCTCCATACCCGATGGTGACCGGTCCCGCAGTTTGCCGGCCTTCCTGGACTTTTTGGAGGATCTCTTGGAGGCCGCGCCCGCCCCGCGCGAGAAGATTCGGGGCATCGGGGTGGGCGTGCCCTCCTTCGTGCTGGAACGCGATGGCACTGTGGTGTGGGCACCGGCTCTGGGCTGGCGTGACGTGCCCCTCAAGCGCTTGCTGGAAGATCGCTTTGGAATCCCCTCGTTTATCGAGAACGACGTCAACCTGGCCGCTCTGGGTGAGAGTCAGTTTGGCATTGGACGCGGCATCCGGAATCTGGTATGTATCTTCATCGGGACCGGGATCGGCGGTGGTCTGATCCTGAACGGTGAACTTTATCGCGGGCACGGCGGTGCTGCCGGCGAGGTAGGCTACATGGTCCCCAGCCCTGACCTCCTGGAGCATTCCTACGACGACGAGTTCGGATGCCTGGAAAGCTTAGCGGCCGGCCCCGGCGTCGTCCGGCGTGCAAAGGAAGCTATCCGCAAGGGGGGGCAGACCAGTCTGGTCACCGACAACGGTGACCTGGACAAACTTACCGCCAAGCAAGTCTTCCAGGCCGCGCGGGATGGGGATGCTCTGGCCCAGAAGGTTGTGACGGAGACTGTGGATTATCTGGCCCAGGCAGTGGCCAATGTGGCTTGCACACTCAATCCAGAGATGATCATCCTGGGGGGAGCATTGACGCGGTCGGGTGATTTGTTGTTGGAGCCAATCAAGGAGCGGGTACGTAGAGTGGTGCCATTTTGGCCGAAAATTGTCCTCACTCAATTAGGCGACGATGCTGTCCTCCAGGGAGCCATAGCACTGGCCATCCGCGCCACTCAAGAGGATATTTCTGTCCAGGAGGGTGTGGCTTAGGTCAGTGTATCATAGGGAGGAGGACACAATGATTCCCATACTTAACGTGGAGACCCTCACGCTCGAACAATTGGCCAAGACGATTGATCACTCGCTCCTTAAGCCGGAGTTGACCGACGATGATGTGATTGCTGGCTGTGAGCTGGCCAGGCGATATAACGTCGCCTCGGTGTGCGTTAAGCCCTGCCACGTGCCCCTGGCGGTGCGTCTTCTGGCTGATTCTGACGTCAAGGTTGGCACGGTAGTTGGTTTTCCCCATGGTCACAGCACCACGGCCACCAAGTCATTTGAAGCTCGAGAGGCTGTGGCCAACGGTGCGGAGGAATTGGACATGGTGATCAACATTGGCGCCCTCCGCTCCGGCCGCGACGATTTTGTACGCGATGACATCCGGGCGGTGGTGGACGCCGCCGAAAACAAGGCCATCGTCAAAGTAATCCTGGAAAACCACTACCTGACGGACGAAGAAAAGGTACGGGCTTGTCGCCTTGCTGAAGAAGCGGGGGCCCACTACGTCAAGACCTCGACCGGGTTCGCCCCGACCGGGGCGAAGATCGAGGATCTCAAACTCATGCGCGCCTCGGTCGGCCCCCACGTGGGGGTCAAAGCAGCTCATGGCGTGCGCAGCCTGGACGCGGCGTTGGAAGTAATCGCCGTCGGTGTGACCCGCATTGGGGCCACACAGACCGAGCGCATCCTGGAGGATTTCAAGAAACGGCTCGAGGCCAGAGATGGAGGGAGCGGCTGACCCCAGCCGTCTGATGCTCTCAGCCATCTCCACTCTACGAGAGAGAGGAGGCAGCACATGGATGTGATCCGAGCAGGCGTCATCGGGACGGGGTTTATTGGGCCGGCCCACGTGGAAGCTTTGCGCCGCCTGGGCATCGAGGTGGTGGGCATCGCCGGGTCTAGCCCGGAGCGGGCCCGGCCTAAGGCCGAGGCGCTCAATATCCGCAAGGTCTACGCGGACTGGCGTGATCTGGTGGCCGATCCTGCGGTCAACGTGGTCCACATTACTACCCCAAACTACCTGCACTACCCCATGGCCAAGGCCGCTATCGAGGCCGGCAAGCACGTGGTGTGCGAGAAACCACTGGCCATGAACTCCCAGCAATCCGCCGAATTACTGCGGCTGGCGACGCAAGCAGGCGTTGTCCACGCCGTCAACTACAACATCCGCTTCTACCCCATGTGCCAGGAGGCCCATGCGCGAGCAGCACGCGGTGACCTGGGCAATGTGTACATCATTCGTGGCTCTTACCTGCAGGACTGGCTCTTCTACGACACCGATTGGAACTGGCGGTTGGAGCCTGAACTGGGGGGTAGCTTGCGCGCCGTGGCCGATATTGGCACCCACTGGCTGGACCTGACCAGCTTCATCACCGGTCTGCGCGTCCAGGCTGTCCTGGCCGATTTCCGCACATTCATCCCTGTCCGCAAGAAGCCGGCCAAGCCCATTGATACTTTCGTCGGCAAGGAGCTGCGAGCGGAGGACTACGTCGAGCTGCCTATCCACACCGAGGACTACGCCACTGTGCTCCTGGCTTACGAGGGTGGTGCCAGAGGAGTGATGACCGTCTCACAAGTGTGCGCCGGGCGCAAGAACCGCCTGGCATTCGAGATTGACGGGTCGAGGCTGGCGCTGGCCTGGGACTCTGAGCGCCCCAACGAGCTGTGGATCGGTCACCGTGATGGGCCGAACGAGCTGTTGATGAAGGACCCCTCACTGCTTACCCCACGAGCACGGGATTTCGCCAGCTACCCCGGCGGACACAACGAGGGCTTTCCCGATACGTTCAAGCAACTCTACAAGGCCGTGTATCGTTACATCCGCGCCGGTGATCTCACCGTCCCGCCGGACTTTCCGACGTTCGCCGACGGCCACGAGGAGGTTCTCCTCTGCGAGGCCATTGAGCGTAGCGCGCGGGAACAGAGGTGGGTAGAGGTCGAGCATTAGTTCGGCAGTTGGACGAAAGTCTCCCGGTGCTGGGCGCAGCTCTCCCGACGTTGGACGCAGGTCTCCCGACCGAGCCCTGGTCACCCCGGTCAGGGGCCTGCAGCGAACAAGGATGAATACGCGACACGCAACAGGAGGATATGGCTAATGAAAATCGGTGTGATGAGCGCAGCTTTCCCGAAGTGGTCTCTGGAAAAGCTGGCAACGTGGGCCTCGGAAAGTGGTTTCCAGATGCTGGAAATAGCCTGCTGGCCCGCTGGTGAAGCAAAAGACCGCAAGTACGGCGGAGTCGTTCACATTGACGTTGATGCGCTGACCCCGGCCACGGCCTCGGAGATCAACGCCATGCTGGCCGAAAAGGGGCTGGAGATCTCGGCTCTTGGTTACTATCCCAACCCCCTCCATCCCGATCCGGCGCATCGGGAACACGTTATTGCCCATCTGAAAAAGGTCATCGTTGGCGCCGAGATGCTCGGTGTGGGCATCGTCGGCACTTTTGTGGGGCGGACTTGGAATCCTGAACTCACGGGACGCGATTGGCAGAAGGACCTGGATTACAATTTCGAGGAGTTTATGGAGGTCTGGCCGGGGATTGTCGAGTTCGCGGCCGAGCACAACGTGAAAATTGCCATCGAGCATTGTCCCATGCTCTGGGCCGATACGTGGCCGGGCGGGTCCAACCTGCCTCACTCGCCCGCCCTTCTGCACCGCATGTTCGAGGCCGTACCGGACGAGAATTTCGGCCTTAACTTCGACCCGTCCCATCTGGTCTGGCAACAGATTGACTACATCCGCTTCATCTACGATTTCGGGGAGCGCATCTTCCACGTGCACGCCAAGGACATGGCCATAGACGAGGAGATGTTCTATCAGGACGGAATTCTGGGCTGTGGTTTCCGCTGGCAGATACCTCGCTTACCAGGACAAGGTCTGATAGACTGGCAAGAGCTCGTTGCGGCTCTCTATGATGTGGGGTATGACTTTGTGCTCAGCATCGAGCACGAGGACCGGAACTGGGAAAAGACAGAAGAACTGGTCAAGCGTGGGTTCCTGCTGGCCAAGAAAACGTTGGAACTGTACACGGGGTAGCACCTGAGAAACGTATTGCGTGTTGCGTATTCCGTTATGCAACACGCAACACGCAATACGCAATACGCAACACGCAACACGCAATACGTAATACATCCTGGAGGTACGATGACACAAGAGGCGATGGTTAGCAAGAGAGACGGGCCGGCCACGGCCATGGAAGCAGCGGCAGGTTTTAGAGGTGTGTGGTGGCGACGATTGTTGTTTGTACCCACCTTCGGTTTACTGTTGCTACTGGCCATTGTCCCGCTCATATTCTCCCTGGGTATCAGTTTGTTCAACTACTCGATCGGGAGCAAACCGATCTGGGTTGGCCTGGGCAACTACCTCAACATGTTTACCGACCCGCAATTCTGGCTGGCCACCCGGGTCACCGTGCAGTTTACGATAGCGGCTGTTTCCATTGAGGTGGTACTGGGCATCCTGTTCGGCTTTGTGATGAACCAGCGCTTCACCGGCATGGGCATTATCAGGCTGATCGTCTTCCTGCCGATGATGCTCGCGCCTCTTGTAGTCGGGCTGTTCTGGCGGTTTATGTTTGACCAGACCTTTGGGATCGTTGACTACCTGCTGACGCAGATTGGCCTACCGGCCATCCCCTGGCTGATTGATCCATTTTGGGCTCGGGTCGCGGTGGTGGTCGTGGATGTGTGGCAGTGGACACCCTTCGTGACCCTGCTGGTATTGGCCGGGCTGGGAACGGTGCCAACTGACTTGCTGGAGGCGGCAACCCTCGATCGGGCCTCGAACTGGATGAAGTTCCGCCAGATCTATTGGCCCTACCTGCGCTTCCCGCTGCTGCTGGCGTTGCTCTTCCGCTCGATTGATACGCTGAAGATGTTCGATTCTCCGTTCATCCTGACGGGCGGCGGCCCAGGGAACTACACCTCAACGCTCTCGATCCTGGGCTATCGCCACCAGATTATGTTCTTCAACGTGGGCATGGCGGCGGCGATCTCGTGGGTGGTGGTGATCATCATCAATATCGTGACCAACATCCTGGTGAAACTGATCACTCCCGCCAAGGTCGGCCAGGTGCATACTGGCCTGTAGAGGTGATGCAATGAAGATACTCAAACGTGTGCTTGGCGTCGTTCTCGCGCTGTTCGTGGCGGCTATGTTTCTTTTCCCACTGCTGTGGGTGGTACTCGCATCGTTCAAAACCAAGCTGGAACTGTTGGCCGTCCCGCCGGTGTTTATATTCCAGCCGACGCTGCAAAACTACATCAACGCTTTCAATTCGGACTTCCCCATGCAGGTCCGTAACAGCCTGATCATCGCCATTAGCTCGACGGTGATCTCGATTATCCTGGGGAGCCTGACGGCCTACGGATTTTCGCGTTACGCGATCAAGGGCAGTGATTTCTTGCAGTTCTGGATCCTTAGCCTACGGATGCTGCCGGCAATTGCGGTCGTGGTGCCTTTCTATCTGGTCTTTCGGATGCTCGGCCTGCTCGATACGCACATCGCGTTGATCCTGGTCTATTGCCTGTTCAACATCTCATTTGCGGTGTGGGTGTTAAAGGGTTTCTTCGATGAGATACCTCTTGAGCTGGAGGAGGCGGCCATGCTCGACGGCTACTCACCGCCGCAGGTGTTCCTCCGGGTGGCCCTGCCCCTGGCCCGCTCCGGTCTGGCCACGACGGCTGTCTTCTGCCTTATCCAGTCGTTGAACGAGTTTCTGCTCGCTGTATCGTTGACTACGCGGGTCGCGGAGACGGCTCCCGTGGGGTTGTCGAAGGTGCAGACGTTGATGGGTGTGGACTGGGGGCTTCTGTCGGCTGCATCTGTTCTCTTTATGTTACCGATTGTCATCTTCACTATCATCGTTCGTAATGAGCTCGTCCGGGGCATGAGTTTCGGACGCATGAAATGAGTTCATAATTGGGAGGATTTCTGTGGCACGTCTTGAATTGGAGCAACTGGACTGTTGGTATGGCAAGACCCATGCTGTGGATCACATTGATTTGGTTGTAGAGGACGGGGAGTTGTGCGTGCTGCTGGGACCTTCGGGTTGTGGTAAAACCTCGACCCTGCGGATGATTGCCGGCTTTGTCCAGCCCGCTGCCGGGGAAATCTACCTGGATGGCCAGCCTATAAGTCACCTGTACCCCGGAGACCGCAACATCGCCATGGTGTTCCAGAGCTATGCGCTCTATCCGCACAAGACGGTCCGGGAGCACTTCATCTTCCCTCTCATCCCCGCCAAAATACCCAAACACGAGATTGAGCAGCGGGTGAATGAGACGGCCGATTTCCTGGATATGCACGATCTGCTGGATCGTTACCCCAGCGAGTTGAGCTCCGGCCAGCAGCAGCGTGTGGCTATCGGGCGGGCGCTGATCCGGCGGCCCCAGCTCTTCTTGTTGGATGAGCCGTTGAATAACCTGGACGAACATCTTCGCGTGGAGATGCGCGCCAACCTGCGCAAGATGCAGCAGGACCTGCGGATCACGACCGTCTACGTTACCCACGACCAGGTAGAGGCCCAGGCATTGGGTGATAAGATTGTAGTGATGGATATGGGGCATATCCGGCAGGTAGGATCGCCCCAGGAGATATACCTCCACCCCAGCGATCTCTTCGTGGCGGGTTTCATCGGCACGCCACCTATGAATTTCATCAACTGTCGGCTGGAGCGGGGGGAATCGCAGGTTGTCCTGCGGAACACCCACTTCTCCCTGCCAATACAAGCGCCCCTCGCGGCCCGGACGGAATCGCTTGCCGAGGGCAAGGAACTGATCCTGGGCGTGCGCCCGGAGCACATCCGGGTCAAATCGCAGCCGGAAGAGGGAGCCATTCCAACAGAAGTCTACGTGTTGGAGCCCCAGAGTAATGAGCTTATCCTGGACCTGAAGCTGGGTGATCTGATGATCAAAGCCAGGGATGACAAGAGGGAGCTCGGCTTCAGGCCCGAGGTGGGTCAACGGGTGTGGATTGAGTTTTTGCAAGACTACGTGCATCTGTTCGACAGAGAAACGGAACAG
>JAGGZG010000093.1 GCA_021162125.1 Anaerolineae bacterium | reverse complement strand
CCCCACGCCAACTCCCATCCCGACGCCGACCTTCACCCCGTCGCCTACACCCCTCCCCACCCTCAGCCCCACAGCAAAGACCGGCATTATGGCCTACTACTACGCTTTCAATACAGCCAAACCACCCTTTGACAACCCGTTGGTGCGGCAGGCTTTTGCTCTGGCCCTCGACCGGGGGGCGCTGGCTGCTCTCATCAATGCCCGGGGAGATTACGAAGGAGCGACTCTTTTTCCGGCCACAACCTTCACCCCGCCTTACGTGCTGGGCCGCGACCTGTACGGTCAGGTGGGGCTGGCCTACGATCCCGACCGGGCGCGGGAACTGCTGGCCCAGGCCGGCTATCCGGGCGGCGCGGGACTGCCGGCTATCACCTTCTACGTCCGTGATTGGAAGGCTCACCGAGCCGTTGCCCAGGCAACTCAGTCCCAATGGCGCGACGTCCTGGGTGCCGAGGTGGAACTGACTCTCGTGCCTTTGGAAGAATATGGGGATGTGATACACGCCGACGATCCACAAATCCGGCTAGAAGGTTGGGGCGCTGACTATATTGATCCCTATAACTTCCTGCATGATGCGCTATGTCTCAGGGAGCCCATTGATGTAGAAAGCGATCCATACCAGTCTCTGCGTGAGGCCATACGCAACGAGACTGACGAAAAAGCACGGCGCGCTCTCTACGCCGAAATCTCGAAGTTGCTCTGTCCCTCGTGGCAGACGCAGATGCATTGGGACAACGCGGAGTACGCTGCTCTGCTGGATGCTGCCTTCAATGAGCCAGACCCTGAGGTCCGGCGTGACCTCTATGTCCAGGCCGAACGCATCCTGTGTGAGACCGACGCGGTCGTCATCCCCCTCTACTGGCGGTAGTGGCGGGGATAAGAGGTGCGACGCACTTGGGAAGTGCGTCGCACCTTGCACCTTGTGGACAAAATCGCCGTCCTCGGCTATAATATTGGGTGAATCTTTCGCATCGCAGCCACAACGTGTGGAGGTAGTGGACAGATGGATATGATTGGTAGAACTCTGGGGCAGTATACTATCGTCGAAAAACTGGGCCAGGGGGGGATGGCCGAAGTCTTCAAAGCTTACCAGCCTGCGCTGGACCGCTACGTGGCGATCAAAATCTTGCACTCCATGGTTGCCATGGACGAGCAATTCCTGGCCCGTTTCCAGCACGAGGCGCGGGCCGTGGCTAAGCTGCGCCACGGCAACATCGTCCAGGTCTACGACTTCGGTAGCGAGGATAACGTCTACTACATGGTCATGGAGTTCATTGACGGCCAGACCCTCAAGGCCAGGCTGCGAGAACTGAAAGACGCCGGGCAGACCATGTCCCTCGACGAGACACGACGTATTATCCAGGCCGTCGCCTCGGCCCTGGACTACGCTCACAAGCGGGGAATGGTCCACCGTGACGTGAAGCCGGCCAACATACTCCTCACCTCCGAGGGAGAAGCCGTGCTCTCCGATTTCGGAATCGCCCGCATGGTGGAGGGCACCCGCTTCACCATGACCGGGGTGGTGGGTACTCCCGACTACATGTCACCGGAACAGGGCCAGGGCCTGGAGATTGACCACCGCAGCGACATCTATTCCCTGGGCGTGGTATTGTACGAGATGCTCACCGGCCAGACTCCCTTTACCGCCGATACCCCCCTGGCCGTGATCTTCAAACACGTGCAGGATCCACTGCCCCTACCTCGCGCCATCAATCCCGACATCCCGGAGGCCGTGGAACGGGTCATCCTCAAGGCCCTGGCCAAGCGGCCCGAGGATCGTTTTCAGAGCACCGAGCAGATGTCCAAAGCCCTGGCCGACGCCTGCGCAGGACGGGGCATGATAGAAGCACCCTCTCCCGTTGCGCCCACAGTAGTGAGTGCACCTGTCGGGGCAGAGGGGGCAACCGTAGTCGGCGGACCGGCGGCTGCCAGGGCCACGGTAATCGGCGAACCGCCCACGGTGAGCGCGCCTGCGGCGACGCCCCCCGTCGCCGCCCCGGCCGCACGCCGCCTCTCCCCGTTGGCCATCGGGGGCATCATCGGTGGGGCGCTGGTTTTGCTGGCAATCGTTGGCGCGCTGGCCCTGGTCGTCCTGCCTGGCCTGCAGTCCAGCACACCCACTCCCCAGGAGATAACTCTAGCAGTGAGCGATCTCATCAACGAGGGGGCGATTCAGGCCCGCTCCCGGGCCGAAGAGGCATGGGGCGGGGCAGCCGTCGGCATGAAGATCCATCCGGGAGGGCAGGTGCGCACCGGAGACGAGGCCACGGCCCTGCTGGAGATAGGTGAGCGCAAAGTGCGCGTGGGGTCAAACAGCACCTTGACTGTGGATCAGATGGAGGGTGGGGAGAGCACCGGCCAGGCCAACCTGCTCCTGGAAGCCGGGCGCATCTGGGTGCAGGAGGCCACGGCCGAAACCGGTGCCCCGGCCGTGTACGTGGAGACGAAGTCGGGTGCGAAAATGTGGGGCGACCAGCGCTTCAGCGTGGCCGTAGCCGACGACGGCTCTGCCCTGATCTCCGTGGACGAGGGAACCGGCCACGTGAGCGTGGAGGGCCAGGAAATCGAGGTGCCATCCGGTCAGCAGGTCGAGATCAGACCGGGACAGCCGCCCGATGGCCCGCAACCCATGTCCGACGATGAGAAAGAACAGTGGCAGGCCAACGCCGCTGGCGCCGACCTGGCGTGGGCTACGCGCACGCCCACACCGACCGTAACCCCGACGCCAACGGAGACCGCTACGCCGACGGACACCCCAACGCCAACCAACACGCCCACGGCCACCGCCACGCCGACGGATACGCCCACGCCTACTCCCACGCCGACCAAGACCCGCATCCCGCCGACCAGGACGCCAACGCCAACAGCGACTAACACGCCCACACCGAAGCCCTCCTATGAACCGCTGACTATTCAGTACTGGGAATTCGTGGAACAGCCCAAAAAATCCGACTACTACAAGGGAGAGTGGATAGCTACTATCCACGTGCGGGTGACTGGCGGGGACGGGAACTATACGACCACCTGGAACGAGGGCACTACCCAGGGCACGGTGTTCCAGATCCACGCCCGCTGCGGAGCGCGATACCACAACCTGATGATAACCGTGACGTCTGGCGATGGCCAGGTGACCAACAATGGCGCTGGTTGGACCATCCCCGGTAAAGAGTGGCCCAATCCGCCGTCGTGTGAATAATCCAATCCATCCCGTGAAGGTTCGTGAAGGTCAAGGAAACCAGCGGGAAAAGTGAACCCATCATCGAGGAAGCGCTATGAAATGCATCAAATGTGGGGCCGAGATACCGCCCGGTAAGCAGTTTTGTATCGCCTGTGGCACGCGCCAGCCGAGTCCGGCCCCGCCGCCAGCTAGCCAGCGAGCGGTGCCGGCACCATCCCCGCCTGTGCAGCCTCCTGTGACTCCACCGCCAGCACCGGTTGCGCCGCCACCAGAGCCGGCCCAGCGAAAGGTCTCCCGGTTTTTGATCGCGATCTTCGGCGGGGTAGCACTGTTGCTACTGGTCGCCCTCTGTCTGGTCCTGGCCCTCGTCTTACGACAGCCAAGCGGGCCAACGCAAGCTACTGCCACCCCGCCCCTGGTGGATAGCCCGGCGACTATCACCGAGGTCATCAACCAGGTGGAGGCCCATTCACGGCCGGGGGATGCCTGGAGGGCCGCTGCGGTCAACATGCTGCTGTACAACGGCGGCCAGGTGCGCACTTTCGCCGATTCCTCGGCGCGCATCACCCTCGAGGACGGGGCGGTGCGCGTGGCCGCCAATAGCGTGTTCACCGTGCAGCAGTATCAGAAACAGGGCGATAACCGCCTGGCCCGCTTCCTGCTGGAGGTGGGACGGGTATGGGTACACCTGGACGAGCCGGTGATCGAACCTTCCGTTTTCGAGATCGAGACGGCGACCGGGGTAGCAGCAGTGCGCGACACGCGCTACAGCGTGCAGATAGACCCCGACGGCACGATGCTCGTCTCGGTGGATCAGGGCAAGGCCGTGGTGCGCGCTCAAGGCGCGGAGGTAATCGTCCGCGCCGGGCAGCAGGTGACCGTGCTGAAGGGTCAGCCCCCGGGGCCAGTGAGCCCGATGTCCGTCGAGGAACAAACGCTGTGGCTGCGCTACGCTGTCGGGCCGAAGTTGCTCGTATCCACGCCCACGCCTACACCAGTGCCCACACCAGTGCCCACTGAGACGGATACGCCCACGCCACTCCCAACGGATACGCCGTTGCCCACTGAGACGCCGGAGCTTACCAATACCCCTACCGCCACACCGACGTCCACCGAAACCCCCACGTCCACACCCACGGCGACGGCAACTTCACCACCTACGGCCACTCCTACCCTCACCCCCACGCCTGGGCCTACCTTCCCCCCGCTGAGCGTGGATTGGTGGGAGATCATTGATGGGCCGATCCTGGAGAGTGACGGCACAACCTGGAAAGTCAAGGTGCGCATCGCCACCAGCGGCGGCGACCCTGATCACATGCGTTTCTTCCTGGAAAGCGAAGGAGGGCGCGAAGTTGACCGGGAGTTCTGGATCAGCAACCCCTGCGGGCGATCGTACTACAAGCCCCACATGGTCGTGCGCGTGGAATCGGGCGACGGACAGGTGGCGACCAGCATCCCCTGGTGGATTCCCTGGTACGAATGTCCGACCCCCTCTCCATAGCCTGGAGCTGAGGGTGGGG